>NZ_JBGCUE010000015.1 GCF_041102575.1 Tenuifilum sp. 4138str
TGCTATTTAAATGCAATTAAAATTATTTTTGCACAATTTGATTTATATTTTTTGCACAATTTGATTTGACGATTATAGTGGGAGGCTAAAATCAAAAATAAAGATGAAAAACCAATTTTTTTCCATTTTTCATATAAAAATTACATTTTCTGTTACTATGTTATTGTTTCCGATCCTAATGCCTGTTGCGATTTCATCAACTTCAATATATACAGCATTGTTATTGATTACATAAAAAATCATGGGGAATTGAACGAAGGTGTACTTGAACCATTAAATCACTATTTGAACGATGATCCAATTGTTAAATCGTTAGGTAAAAACCCTATCAGGCTATATCCTTTTGTACTCTATAAAAAACAGATATTGACACTTTGTCCCGAGAATATGGCATTTCGACAATTTGGTTCATTTATTGTAAGCAGCACTTTACATTGGTCGAACCTCCGACCCGGCGATATTGTGTACTTATTTGGAACATCGAATGATAAATCGGCCATGATTGAATTACGTAAAGTGGTAAAAAGCATTGACTTGATGGAGTTTTCAGAGCAAAAGGATTTAGCCCTCAATTTTATTCAATCCCTTGAGCTTAAGGATGATGCTTTTATAGTTGCATTTAAGGTTTGATGGTGTTAGTTTTTTTGTATTTTTACCCCAAACAAAATGAATACAAAATCATGGTTCGACTATTACTCATAAGCAACTCAACCAATGCAGGAGAGGCTTACCTAGAGCACCCCAAGAAGGAGATTGAAAAATTTTTAGGTAACATTAAAAGGGTTCTTTTTATTCCTTGGGCAGCTGTTACATTCAGCTACGATGAGTATGAACAAAAGGTTCAGGAACGATTCAGCGAATTTGGGGTTGAGGTTGACTCAATACATCACCATAGGAATGCAAAGTTAGCGGTTCAGGAGGCTGAGGCAATAGTTGTGGGCGGAGGCAATACTTTTAAGCTGCTAAAAACTATTCAGCAGACCGATATTATTGAAGCAGTAAGAAATAAAGTACTAAGCGGAACGCCATACATTGGCTGGAGTGCAGGAGCAAATGTGGCCTGTCCTACCATTTGCACTACTAACGATATGCCAATTACTGAACCCGACAGTTTCAGCGCTTTCAGTTTGGTTAGGTTTCAAATAAATCCCCACTACTTGGATGCAAACCCCGAGGGACATGCTGGCGAAACCCGTGAGCAAAGAATTATGGAGTTCATTGAAATGGACCCTCACGTTTACGTTGTTGGACTCCGCGAAGGAACCATGATAAAGTTGGAAGATGTGCAGTTTAGCCTGATTGGCCCTAAGCCTGCACGGATATTTAAGAAAGGGCAACCCCCGCGTGAGGTTTACCCAGGCGATGATTTAGATTTTCTTTTTGAGTAAAATTACTTTGATAACAAAACAGGGCTTATGCCCTGTTTTTTATTTTTTTACCACCACATACTCGGTAGGTAAAGTAACCATGAGCGAGTGGCTGATATGATCGATTCGGATAACCACCTTCTTTTTGCCTGCATGTTCAACCATTTCACCCTCAATTCCTTGAAGCGAGCCAAATCGGACCTCAACTCTTGTGCCCGGCTCAATTTGTCCATCCACTGCTTCAAGTTCAATATCCTGGACAAGCAGCTGCTTAATCTGATCAATTTGCCTGTCGGGGATAGATACTGCTTTGCCTTCGAATGTTATGTAACGGACTACCCCTTGGGTATTTAGTACATCATAATATCTTTTCGGGTCAATATAGACAAATATATATGAACGGAAAAGGGGCTCATCTACCAATTTTTTTCTATCGCTCCACTGTTTTAGCTTTTTCTGCAAAGGGAGGAAAGTTTCAATCCCCTTTTCTACCAGGCGGGCGTAAACCTTTTTCTCGTTTCTCGGCTTAGTATAAACGGCATACCAACGCTCTAAATCCTTACTTTCCTTCATCTGGTTTTACTTTTATTTTGCAAAGGTAATTGATTTATGGCTTTATTATTGAGCTAAATATCGTTTGGTCAACACAAGCCAATGTGATATAAATTGAGAATTTAAAAAAGTTTTTGTAGTAGATTTATGAGAATAGACTATTTTTGGTATCAAATCAAACTTAAACCAAATTTTATGAAACGTCTCATTTCATTCTACGCTGTGGTTGCTTTTTTGATTTATGTTTTAACCATTTTGCTTGTAAAACTTATTATTAAAGGATACCAAGAGTTTAGCGAGTCCTTTTCTGGTTTATTAATCGAGTCAGCTATGGCAGGGTTTATTTTTGTCTTTCTCTTTTTTGGAGCACTATGGTTAAACCTAAGTAATACTTTAGGTTATTTAGAGTCCGACTCATTTGAAGAGCCTACTTATGGTCATAAATTAAACCTACAGGTAGAAACCCCAATTAGAGAGTTTAGTAAGTTAAAAGAGCGATTTACAAGCAGCTATTCCTACGTTAGGGCATCGGAAAATAGGGCAGCTATTAAATTTCATAACGGATTAACATGGAAAAATTGGGGAGTAGGAGGAATTGCATTTTTTAATGCCGAAAATGGAAACGTCCGAATAGTTTTAGTTCCATTCATAGGATACTCCAATAATGCCACCAAGAAATTAGAAAAAGAAATGAAACGGGTTAAAGAGTTGCTTATGGGTTAATTTTTATGATTAACTTAGCATAAATTTAGTTTAGGTGATTCTTCTTGTAATTTCTGATTTGCATATCGATACAGGTAAAAAGCTTGGCACCTTTGGGTGGAAGGCTAAAGCTTTTATGTCAACACTTGATAAGGTAATTGAGCATTATGGCGTTGATCAGGTAATACTAAATGGCGATATATTTGACCTCTACAAGTATTCCTACAATGAGATTGCCGAAGTAAATGCTAAGATTATTGATTATTTTAACCAAAAAGGTTTTATACAACTCCGCGGCAACCACGACATTTGGGTCCCTCATACACATGACCATTTCTATATTAAGAATTCTGAGGGGAAAACCATACATATTGAACACGGGCATAAAGCCGATTTTTTGAATGGCACACGTATTGGCCGATTTATTAGCGTCACCATGTACTTGTTTTTAAAGTGGCTTGTTCGTTTCCGTTGGGTTGAACGCAAATTTTACAGCGCGGTTGATTACTTTGATGATGTTAACAGAATACCCCGGAAGTACAATACTATCAAGTACCTGATGTATGCCCTTAAGCTGCTTAAAAAGTACGATATGGTTATACTTGGGCATACCCATAAGCTAGAATCGCATAAGGTTTACTACTTGAATAGTAAAAAAATATATTTAAACTGTGGCACCTGCTCACTCGGAAGATTTCAAGCAGTTGTGGTAGATACCGAAAGTTTTGATTTTGAGACAATAAAAATCCCTCGAAAATCGGAATTTGATGTGTCGCAATTGCCTATTTTTAAAAAGAAAAAAGGTAATTAATAGCTATATGAAGCTAGCAGCCAACCTTTTTTAACACTTCTTCATTACTATGGTAGTTTATAAAGTCCTACTTTCGGGGAAGGAATTTTATTGTTATTGATTTTTGTTTAAACTATTTCCAAAAATAAACGTCATACCGTAGGTTCTTAAACAACTTTTTAAGTATGAAAAAATCTATTCTTCCCATTTTAATTTTGTTAACCATAACCTCGGTGGTTTTCTCTCAAGAACTGTGGACACTTGAGCGCTGCATTGAGTATGCACTATCCAATAATATTCAGGTTAAGCAGCAGGAGCTGAACGTAAGGGTAAATGAGGTAAACCTTTTACAGTCCAAAATGGACGCTTTACCAACAATTAATATCAACGGTAATCATTCCTACAGTTTTGGCTTGGTAACAAATTACCTTACCAATACCAAGGAAGCTTTGAATACTCAGGCAACCAGTTTTTCAGTTAGTACGAGCTTACCCATCTATAATGGTTTTCAGCTTACAAACACCCGGAAGCAGAACCATTTTGACCTAAAGGCATCCGTTGCCGATGTTGAAAAGGTTAAGAATAACATTGCACTAACAATTGCATCGCTTTACCTTCAAATCCTTTATCAGCAAGAGCTGGTTGAGATTGCTAAAAGACAGGTTGAACTTTCCACAATGCAGCTGGAAAGGACAAAGGTTTTGGTTTCAGCTGGCAGTTTACCCGAAGGAAACCTCTATGAGGTAGAAGCCCTTGTGGCTTCAGATGAGTTTCAGCTTGTTAATGCTCAAAACCAGTTAAACCTGTCCTACCTAAATCTAACCCAACTACTTGAGCTAAAATCAACAGAAGGATTTCAGATTGCAAAACCATTAATACCTCTAGTAGATAGCATAAAGCTGGTATCAGAAACACCCAGTCAGATTTTTAGTGTTGCTGAGGGAATAATGCCTCAAGTACAGAGCGCAAGGTATAAGTTACAAAGTTCAGAGCTTGGCCTTAAGATAGCCAAAGGCGGTTTACAACCCCGATTATCGTTAGGGGCAAATTACAATTCTGGTGCACAGTACAGGATACAGGATGGTTACACATTTGATGGCGATCCCTTTATAACCCAGATTAAAAATAATGCGAGCAAATCGGTAGGCTTAAGCTTAAGCATACCCATATTCAATGGTTTAAGCGCTCGTAACAGGGTAACCACCGCTAAAATTGGCCTTATGAATGCACAGCTTGCGCTGGAGAGCGAGCGTAATGCATTATACAAGGACATCCAACAGGCCTATGCCGATGCTATTGCAGCAGAAAAAAAAATGCAGGCGTCTTTAAAAAGCAAGGCAGCATCGGAGGAATCGTTCAGGTACACACAGAACCGCTTCAACCTTGGACTGGTAACAGCTCTTGACTTTACTTCGGCCAAAAACAAGTTAGCTCAAGCCGAAACCGATTTACTACAGGCAAAGTATGAGCTGATTTTCAAAACCAAAATACTGGAATTTTACAAGGGATTGCCGCTTAAGCTATAGCCAGTGTTTTGGCAAAATATTGAAAACGAATCCCTTGCCAAACAAAGAGAATGTCAAACTGAAGTAAATAAACCATAAATACTTAAATAATGAAAAAAGGACTTATCAAATACTTACTGGGAGCAGTAGTCATCTTGATAGTATTTGCAGTTGTTGCTAAGAAAAAGGGTTGGATCGGTAAACCATTAACCATACCCGTTTATGTTGAGAAACCTGAGTACAGAACTATTACTGAAGCTATTACAGCCAACGGTAAAATTCAACCTGAGGTTGAAGTAAAAATCAGCTCTGAGGTTTCCGGCGAAATTATTGAATTACCAGTAAAAGAAGGGAATTGGGTTGAAAAGGGTACCCTGCTTTGCCGTATCAAACCCGACACATATATCTCGTTAAAGGAAAGAGCAATTGCTGCCGTTAACTCTGCAAACGCAAGGTTAATTCAAGCCAAGGCCCAACTTGCCCAGTCGGAGTTGTCGTTCAATAGAAGCAAACAGCTCTACGAACAGAAAGCAATATCGGAGTCGGAGTTTGAAACTGCACGAACCAGCTACGAAGTTGCACAGGCTGAACTAAAAGCGGCTAGCTACAGCGTTGAAAGCGCTCAGGCATCGCTGCGCGAAGCCGAGGAAAACCTTCGCAAAACAGCCATATACGCACCAATATCGGGAACAGTATCAAAGCTTAACGTGGAGCTTGGCGAACGTGTGGTTGGTACCATACAAATGGCTGGTACGGAAATTATGCGAATTGCCAACCTTAACCGTATGGAGGCAAGGGTTAACGTCAACGAGAACGACATTGTAAAGGTTAAGATTGCCGATACTGCTTTAATAGAGGTAGATGCATACTTGGGTCGCAAGTTTAAAGGAGTAGTAACTCAAATAGCCAATACTGCTAACGTTCAAGGAATTACAACCGATCAGGTTACCAATTTTGAGGTGCGAATATTTATTCTTGAAAAATCATATAAGGACCTTCTCACCAATTCACAAACCAGTCCCTTCCGACCCGGAATGTCAACTACCGTTGAAATTCTTACCAACACCAAGGAAAACGTACTAACCATTCCGATACTTGCGGTAACAACCCGAATTGACACTGTAAAGAAAACAGGAACTTTGGAAAAGGGCGAAAATAGCAACCAACCTGTTGAGCCCAAGCCTAATAAGGTTGATAAGCCTAAGGAAATAGTATTTATAGCCAAAGGCGATACAGCTCGAATAGTTGAAGTAAAGACAGGCATTCAGGATAACCAGTATATTGAGATTGTTGAAGGACTAAAGGGCGACGAGGAGGTAATTACTGCGCCCTATAGCGCAATATCGCGTAAGCTTAAGGACAAGTCGTTAATCAGAAAAGTTAAAAACAAAGACGACCTTTTTAAAACCGAGTAGCCTGTTTTTATAGAATGGCCAAAATACTTTGCATTGAAACTGGAACATCAGCTTGTTCAGTTGCAATAGGCGATGAAACTGGAGTACTTGGGGTCAAAGAGCTTTTTGACCCCAAGGCTCATTCAACCATGCTGCCACGCCTTATCAGCGATGTGTTAACCGCTGCTAGCTTAACGCCAAGCCAAATTGATGCTGTTGCTGTAAGTAAAGGCCCAGGATCGTATACCGGTTTACGGATTGGTGTTTCAATGGCAAAAGGAATTTGCTATACATCGGGTATCCCGCTTATTGGGGTTTGTAGCTTACAGGCAATGGCTGTAGGTATTACTCTTTCCAATTACAATTTACCTGCTGATGCACTACTTTGCCCAATGATTGATGCACGTCGCATGGAAGTTTACTGTGCGCTCTATAATTCCCAAGGCGAGCCCGTTTCCGATGTTAGAGCAGTAATTGTTGATGAGAACTCTTTTGCAGAATTCTTACAAAACCAAAAAATAGTTTTCTTTGGAAATGGCTCATCCAAGTGTAAGGATGTAATTAAAAGTAAAAATGCTATTTTTATCGATGGTTTTGTGCCTTCGGCACGTTTTATGCTGCCTATAGCATTAAATGCATACAAAAATGAAGAATTTGAGGATACTGCATATTTTGAACCCTTCTACCTTAAGGATTTTGTGGCAACAACCCCTAAGAATAAGATTATTCCCAATCCTTAATGGTTTTGTGTTTGCATTCACTTCAATTTTAAATATAAATGCACACGCCCAGAATGGGAAAAAAGCATTTATAGGAGGAGAACGGTTAAAGTATCAGATTTACTATGGATTTATTAATGGAGGCGAGGCAACTTTACAGGTAAATGAACAAGTTTTCAATGGTAAGCCTGCTTACCATCTATATTTAAACGGGCGGACAGTTGGAATAGCAAACACGCTTTACAATGTAAACGATACCTACGAGAGTTATACCGATCCAGCCACACATTGGCCATACTTTTCCATCCGAAACATTCATGAGGGCCGTTACAGGCATTACAGCACACAAACCTGGGATCACTGGAGCCGCCCCGATTCGTCAATTGTTATAAGTTCAAAAACCGGCAAGGTGGTTGTGTCTAAAGGGTGCCAAGATATTCTTTCATCGGTATACTACCTTAGAAACAAGATGTTGACCATTCCACCACTAAAGCAAGACCAAACCATAATGGTTGATACCTATTTCACCGATGAAAAATACCCGCTTACCGTCCGTTTTAAAGGATATGAAACCATAAAAACAAAATTTGGCCCGGTAAAGTGCATGAAGTTCATGCCTGTTGTTATAACCGGTAGGGTTTTTAAAACCAAGGACGATATGACCATATGGTTTTCCAACGACTCAAACTTTATCCCAATCAGGATAAAGTTCGATATATTTGTAGGTTCAGTTTACTGCGATTTAATAGAGTACAAAAACTTGGCAAACGAATTTACTGCACTGGAAAGAAAGTAACCCCCAGTTGTTTAAGGCCTGCACATCAAATAACTACCGAGTAAACAGGTAGTTTTTAATATTATTTCAATTTTACTATATTTGCAACCCATTGTAAAATAGAATTATATGGCAACTACAGCGGATTTTAAGAACGGAATGTTCATTTTATTCAACGGAAAAATTTACACCATTGTTCAATTTCAACACGTAAAACCCGGCAAAGGAGGGGCATTTGTACGCACAAAGCTTAAGAGTGTTGAGAACGGAAAAGTAATTGAGAACACCTTTAATGCAGGAGTAAAAATTGATGTTGTAAGGGTGGAACGCAGGCCTTATCAATTCCTATATAAGGATGATTTGGGTTATCATTTCATGCATCAGGAAACCTTTGAGCAAATATCGCTGGATGAGTACAAGATTGAGAACCCCGATTTACTCAAAGAGGGACAGTATGTTGAAATGATGGTTGAGGCCGATAATGAGAATATTCTTACCTGCGAGTTGCCACCATTTGTAGAAATGGAGGTAACCTATACTGAGCCAGGACTAAAAGGCGATACCGCATCGTCAACAGCGCTTAAACCTGCAACTGTTGAAACCGGTGCAGTGATTAACGTTCCACTTTTTATTAACATTGGCGACAAAATTAAAATTGATACCCGTACAAGGGAATACTCGGAAAGGGTTAAGTAATTTCAAAATTAATTAGGCTGATATTGTTTTATTAGTAATTTTGTAGTAACTTATTCCTCTTTTGGAATAAGTTATTTTTTTAGGTTAAATCTGTTTTATTTTATGTCGATAACCGCCTCGCAAAATAGGCTAAAGCTGAGTACGTTTAAGCTTAACGCGCTTCTGGGTATGGCTCAGGCTATAAGTGCTGAGCTGAAAACCGAGGAGCTAATCGACAGGTTTAAGCGTATTCTCAACGATGATTTAGGAATTGACAGGATATTACTTTACAAGATAGAGGAGGGCAAGTGGCAATTATTACTTAACAGCAATTGCCCCGAAAAGGTGGTTGAGAACATAAATGTAGAGCGCGATTTACTTCCCTTTAACGAGATAACCTTTGTAGGAGTATCGGAAAACCCCATACTACTTGAGCTCGACGTAATAATACCAGTAATTCAGAATAATCAACCGGTTGGATATGTGCTTATTGGCGATACTAATGAGTACGAGAAAGGGGTAAGCGCAACCATCCGCCATTTGAACTTTGTTCAAACCCTATCAATCATCATTTTTGTTGCCATTGAGAACCTGCGTTTATTCCATAAAAGCTTGGAGCAGGAGGCAATGCGTAAGGAGTTGGAACTTGCATCGCGCATGCAGTCGATGCTTATTCCTTCGCCTGTCGATATGCCCAAATTCCAAGGAGTTCGCATTGGGTCTTACTATAGCCCACACTTTGAGGTAGGGGGCGATTACTATGATGTAATTGCCCTTAGCTCTAACGATTTGGGTTTCTGTATAGCCGATGTTTCAGGTAAGGGTATTTCGGCTGCGTTGCTAATGTCAAACTTCCAGGCAAACCTCAGGGCATTATTCAGCAAGGATATCAGTCTTTCCTCTTTAGTTGAAAAGCTCAACGAGAGGGTTATGGCAACCGCCAAAGGCGAAAAATTTATTACCATGTTTATTGGTCGCTATAACAATCAAACCCGAAAGTTGGAATATGTTAATGCCGGTCACAATCCCCCCTTCATGTTTGTCCGAAATTCCGGTAAAATAATTCAGCTTTCATCGGGTTGTGTTGGGTTGGGAATGATTGATGATATACCAATAATCAATCAGGGCGTTCTAAATATAGATGAGCCAAGCACCTTGCTCTGTTACACCGATGGACTAGTTGAAACCATTGATGGCGATAAGGTGGTTTACAACACAAGGATTTTAGAAAAGAACTTTTCGCGAAACCATAGTGTGCAGCAAATAATAAACACCATTGCTCAGGAGAGGGAATCGGATGCGGATGTTTTTGATGATATATCGATTCTAGGATTCGATTTTGAGTAAAGGTGCTCCATGGCCAGGATTAAAGCAGCATAACCCCAGAAAAGAACTGCAACCTTGTCCATATCCAGAAAGTTATTCATAAAACCATGCACAACATAGGTTATTAACCCATGTAATACGCCTATTAGGATTACCCTGTCAGCGCTTTTGGGTTTTAACTTTAGGGCTAATTTAAAACCTCTGTAAAACAGTATGACAATAATGAGGATGAATGCCAAAGCTGCTGGAAGACCCGCCTCCGATAACAGTCCTAGGTATTCGCTATGAGCATTCCCTTTTAGCCCAAGGTTAGAGCTTTCCCGGGTTTTAAGATACGAAGCCTGGTAGGGGGCATACTGAAACATGTATGTACCGGGGCCCCAACCAAGCAGCGGTTTTTCCTTAAACATTCTAATAGCCGAAGTCCAACGGTTAAGGCGTTCAACATTCGATTCATCGGTTCTAATATTGGCGATAGAGCTAATATGCTTTCTAATATCACCGCTCGATGCGGTTTTGTGCTGGTTTAGCCAAATTAGGATGTTGTCCTGGAAATAGAATATCGACCCAAAAAAAATTATTGCCAGTAGAGCTAAATATCGGAATCGAATTTTAAGCAACCATGCAACCCACACTACACCTGCCACCATTAAGCTAAGCCAGGCCGCTCTTGTGTACGATAGCACAAAGGCTACAATAAGAACAATTGTTAATGCAAGGAAAAGTATTCTCCGCGTTGCTGTGTTGGATGATATGAGTAGAGCAATGCTAACTGGAATTAGCAAAGCCAATACTGCTGCATATGAAGTATGGTCAGTGAAGAATGGATTACATGAACCGTGGGCTACAAACTTATTGAACAAACCATATTCCCATTGCTTTGATAGAGTTATCAGAATTACTACAAACAAACCTATGGAGTAGAAAGCAATAAATCGTTTGAATGTAATAGTCCCCTTAACAAGTAATATGAAGGGTAAATAAAGAAGTACGATGAAATAAAGTGTTTTGAGAATTAAATACTTTAGGGAAACCAAGGGCATTGAACTGGTAATGGAAGTTAAAACTATCCATCCTAAAAAAAAGTAAATAGTTAGCAGTACAGGATGCCAAGTAAACCAACGGTTTTCATGATTATTTGATAGAAGCATAATTATGGCAATAGGAGCTAATGCCACAAGCATTAGCTCCGATGGTAACCATAAATCAATGGATATTTCCTGGAAAAATTCCGATAGAGGAATGGAGAGCGGGCTTATAAATAAGTAAACCAAGTAGAATTTTAAGGGGAAAGATAGGTAAGCCAGTAAAAAAATAAATATGATGGGTAGAATTACAAAAAAATCGCGCTCAGTTCCTATCAGAATAGCATTTATAATAATGAAGATTAAGCTGGAAACAATTATCCACTTATCTTTAACATGGCTTAATATCGATTTAATGATATCCATTAGCGGGGTAAGCTGATCCTGCAAAAGGTATCAACAATTATATTTTTAAGTGCTTAAGATACTCCTGAAGGAAAAGCAAGAAAATTGCAAAAATTATTGCCGCTAAGGTTGAGGTTACAACAATTATACTGCGCTTTGGATAGGCCTTCTTGTCGGGTATATCGGCTTTGTCGATAATGAACTGGGTGGGTATCTCCTGATTTGCCTCAATTCTAGCAACAACTATGCTTTTTCGTAACTCGTTTAATTGTGTTGAAAGATCGGATATTTCAAAAGTATAACGTGTATGTTTTGCTCCAAAACCACCAAGCTTTGCAACCTCCTTATTTAAAATTGAAAGTGTAGATTTGTTGCCCTTTGAAAGTGCGTTTAGGTATTCCTTATAGAATTGGCCTGCCTGGCGCTTGGGATCGATAACGCCATTTGTCATGACAGCAGCAAGTGAATCCTGTAAGCTGTTTAAATCCTGCTCAACCAAAGAATATTGTTTCTCCAATGCTTTTAATGCGTTAACGGCCACCTGAGCTTTTATAGAACGCATAAGGCTATCGGAATACTCAACCACAGTATTAGCAATTTTGGCTGCCCATTCAGGGTCACGATCCATAACCTCAATATTGATACTTTGATAGCGAGTAGGTTTTATTTTGATTTGTTCATCAAATTTTTGGTAACTCCTAAACCTAAAGCCCTTTGATGTGGAGTCGATTTCCCAGTGTTGCTGGAGGTTTAACCTTGAAATTACCTTATCCTTTAAGGTACGTGAACTTAAAACCTGAAGGAACTGTTCCATCTCCTCGGTTTCGCCGAAGGTTGTTAAACCTTCCTGTTTATTTTCGGTAATCAGTTCCTTGGACACCTGATTTGCCACCGGAGGGAATATGGTTGCAGTGGCTTTATATTGATTTTTTACTAAAAGTGATGCAAAAGTGGAAATTATTATCGCAATAATTCCTACAGTAATTATCGTTTTTCGGCCATTCCATATGGTTTGAGCAATGGAAAGCATTGATTTGTCCATGCTAATATCGTTATTGTCCATAGCTGATGAATTAGAATGCTTGATATCCAAATTTCATAATTTGCCTAAAGAAAACCAAAGGCTTGCCGTAAAACAATGCTGCAAGCCTTCAAAGATTTTCCGAAATATATAACGGAATTAATCAACAGCAAGTATAATGCTGTAATTCTTTTTTCCCTTTTGAACAAGTATGTATTTGCCGTTGAGTAATGTTTCGGTACCAATTGTGATGTCGGGATTGTCAACCTTTTGCTTGTTGATACTTAACCCTCCACCCTGAACCAAGCGACGAAGTTCCCCTTTTGATGGGAATACTTTTGTGATTTCGGCAGCAAGAACTGAAAAGGGAATACCCTTGGCAAGCTCCGATTTTTTAACCTCGAAGGTGGGAACACCCTCAAAAACGGAAAGGAAAGTATCCTCATCCATCCGGTTAAGCATATCGGTGGTGGCATTGCCAAATAGCATTTCCGATGCTTCCACTGCTTTGTTGTAGTCGTCCTCGGAATGTACCATAACAGTTACCTCACGGGCAAGTGTTTTTTGCAGTTTACGTAGGTGTGGCTCCTTTTTATGCTCAGCAATTAGGCTATCGATGGTGGTTTTGTCAAGCAGGGTAAAAATCTTGATATACCTTTCGGCATCCTCATCGGAGGTGTTAAGCCAAAACTGGTAGAACTTGTATGGTGAAGTGAGGCGTGCATCGAGCCACACATTACCACTCTCGGTTTTCCCAAATTTAGTGCCATCGGCTTTGGTGATGAGCGGAATGGTTAAAGCAAATGCTTCGCCGCCAAGCTTACGGCGAATGAGTTCTGTTCCGGTAGTGATATTCCCCCACTGATCCGAACCACCCATTTGCAGCTTACAGTTCATGTTTTGATATAGCCAAAGGAAATCGTACCCCTGAACAAGCTGGTATGAGAACTCAGTAAACGACATTCCTTCCTTGGACTCCTCACCAAGTCGTTTTTTAACAGAGTCCTTGGACATCATGTAATTTACAGTGATGTGCTTTCCCACATCGCGGATAAAGCTAAGAAAGTCGTAACCCTTCATCCAGTCATAGTTGTTAACCAGGACAGCCGAGTTGGGTTTACCGCTCTCAAAATCCAAGAACTTTGAAAGTTGACGTTTAATACCCTCCAGGTTGCGCTGTAGGGTTTCCTCATCGAGCAGGTTACGTTCCTGCGATTTTCCACTAGGGTCGCCAATCATACCAGTTGCACCACCAACCAGTGCAATTGGTTTGTGCCCTGCAAGCTGAAACCGCTTTAGAAGTAATATTTGTGCAAAGCTACCAACATGGAGCGACTCCGCTGTTGGGTCAAAGCCAATATATCCGGCAGTCATTTCCTTAGTAAGCTGCTCTTCGGTTCCGGGCATCATATCGTGTACCATGCCCCGCCATTTTAACTCCTCTACAAAATTCACGGCAAACCATTTTAAGTGATTAAACAAAAAAGGCCAAATGATTTGGCCTTCAAATATAGTTCATTTAGAGTAAATAGCTGAAATGAATCTGACTAAATGGTGCATCATTTCGCTTTTAAGCGCTCAGAAATCGATTCAAAGTGAAGGTAAGGGAAAATGCCAGGGGCAAGCTTTGAAAGGGGCTTAAATAGCATTGATTTATTTTTGGTTTGTTCAGAGTAAAAGTTGAACCGCTGGTTGGCTTTTTCAACAAAAACAATAATTACGCTTATTATTATTGCATATTTCAATACACCGAAAACCAAGCCAAGAATCTTATTAACTACACCCAATGGGGTTAGGTTAAAAAACTTATCGATTAGTTTTCCAGTAAAGTGAACAGCAATAACAACAACCACAAAGGTAATGGCAAATGAAACTAGAGGTATATACTGGCCAGTTAAACCAGCCTTTTCCATTAAAAGCATAGCGGTAAAATCGGAGAACCGGATTGCTACCCAAATGCCAAGTAAAAGCGCTGCAAGCGATGTGAGTTGCATAATTAGGCCACTAATAAAACCCCTAACTGCACCAACCGCTAGGAGTATTACAATTATGATATCAAAAGCGGTCATAGTTTAATTATTAAACCGTACACCTTCCTACACAGTCAAGTATCTTACCCAGATTTTCATTCCGGAGGAAATAAACAGTGTTTTTGCCCTCACGCTTGCATGAAAGTACACCCCTATCCTTTAAAATACCCAAATGGTGCGATGCAGTAGATTGCTCTATACCAAGAGTTTCATATATTTGGGTAACGGTCAACTGCCCCGATTTTTCCAACAAGCTAATAATTCCAATTCGGAGAGGGTGGGCAATAGCTTTCAACATGCTTGCAGCCTGCTCAAGCTGCTCAATCTTCAATTCTTCAACCTGTACCATTATTGTTCTGAATTTCAATCATATTAAACACATGCAAATATATTAATATTTTGTTTTACCACCAATTGGTATTTATCAATTTTTTAAACATTGTTAGGGTAAACAGTGTTTAGTGTGGGCGAAATTTGGTTAATTTGCCCTTTAATAGATAAAGATTTATGCTAAACCAGATAAAGGAGCCAATAAGTAATCATTTGAATGACTTTGAGCCATTTTTCAGAAAAAACATGGGCTCCGATATAAAATTGCTCGATCTGATAACTAACTACATTGTGAGGCGGAAGGGCAAGCAATTAAGGCCAATGCTTGTATTTCTGAGCGCTGGGGCTTGTGGCCAAATAAACCAGTCAACCTACGTGGCTGCAGGGATGATTGAGTTGCTGCACACTGCAACACTAGTTCACGATGATGTGGTAGATGAAGCATATGAACGGAGGGGATTTTTTTCAATAAATGCCCTATGGCGTTCAAAGGTAGCAGTACTTGTAGGGGACTTTATCCTGTCGCGGGGTTTACTGGTTGCCATTGAAAATGATCAGGTTGAGATGCTCAGGGTGATTAGTAGTGCTGTAAAGGAAATGAGCGAGGGCGAACTTTTGCAGATTGAACGATCCAGAAAGATGAATATTGATGAGGAAACCTACTACGATATCATTGGAAAGAAAACGGCATCGCTGATCGCCTCGTGCTGCGCCAATGGCGCAATATCAGCAAATGCGACCAAAGATATGGTTGACAGTATGTACCAATTTGGCAAATATCTAGGCATGGCGTTCCAAATCCGCGATGATCTTTTTGACTACCAGCCATCAGGGTTAATAGGCAAGCCTACCGGTAACGATATTAAGGAACACAAGCTTACACTTCCTTTAATTTATGCACTTTCCCAGTCCAATACCCATGAAAGGAGACGAATTATCAGACTAATTAATGGTGGGAAGAAAGCAAACATTGCTGAGATAGTTGATTTTGCAAAGGACAAGGGCGGAATTGATTATGCCTCTAAAAAAATGTTTGAGTTTAGGGATAATGCTAAGCAGATACTTGAAATATTTCCCGATTCGGAGTATAAGAAATCACTATTGATCCTTGCTGATTATATGGTAAGCCGCGAGAAGTAAGATTAAAGCGAGGGTAGTTTAATCCCTTTAAAAAGCTGATAGGTTTCAAGGGCATAAATATCGGTCATGCCTGAAATATAATCAACAACAGCCATCACCTTGGAGTAATTATCGGGGCTTTCAGCAAGGTACTGTTCGGGTATCAGCCTGAGGGCTTTTTTTGAAATCGGCTTGGTAGGCTCAAGGACGGCGCTTGTGAAAATATCGAGTAGCTCCCCAATAATGGTAAAGCCAGCAATTTCAATTTCAACCACCTTGGAATGGTTGTAAACCTGGTTAACAGAAACCTTCCGAATTTCGTCCATTGCCTTTGCAGATGTTCCTTCCATCTGGTCAATAAGCGGTTTTACGGGCTGGCCGGACATAATTTGGTTATAGCTTTTTGAAAAGTTGGAAGAACATTGCTCAATAAGTTTACTGATGGTAATAGCCCTTAGGTAAGCAATGCGTTCGTTTATATCGTTAACCGAGGCAAGGGTTTTACGAATATCCTTTTTCTTACTTGTGGTTTCATCGTCAAAAAAGGAGAGGTAAAGGTCGGTTACAGTACTGGTTGAAAGAATTCCTAGCTTGTGCGCATCCTCAATATCCATCACCTGGTAACAAATATCGTCAGCGGCTTCAACCAGGTAAACCAGGGGATGACGGCAATACCTTCCATTGCTAATCTGAATAAGACCCGTTTGACTGGCTATCTCGTTAAAAACATCGGCTTCAGATTTAAAATAACCAAACTTTTTTTCTTTTAATGTTGAAGGGTAAGGATACTTAACAATTGAGGCAAGGGTTGCATAGCTAAGACGGAAACCGCCGGTTCGTCGGCCCCTAAACTGGTGGGTAAGCAGGCGGAGGGCATTTGCGTTTCCCTCGAACCGGAGCAGGTCGCTTGCTTCCCAGCTATCAAGTTCAGGAATGTGATGGTTGGAGAAAAAATGCCTAAAGGCATCCTCGCCGCTATGGCCAAAGGGAGGATTTCCCAAATCGTGAGCAAGGCAAGCCGCCGAAACAATAGTAGGAATATCGGCAATTAGCTGTGCTGGGCACTCAAACCTTTCGGGTGATAAAAGGTTTAGTATGCTCCGCCCCAGCGATCGGCCAACACTGGAGACCTCCAGGCTATGGGTTAACCTGTTATGCACAAAAACGCTACCCGGGAGTGGAAAAACCTGGGTTTTATTCTGTAAGCGCCGGAACGGGGAGGAAAAAATCAGCCTATCGTAGTCGCGCTGAAAGTTGGTTCGGGTATAGTCAATAGTCGATTTTGATGGCGATTCGCCCGTTCTTATTGGGCTTAAAAGTTTTTTCCAGCTTAACATAGATTACAGGATAAAAAAACCGGGTAAACCCGGTCTTATATTTGATTCTCGGAAAGCAAATGGCTAACGTTGAAAGCGATTTTCATGATCTTGACCACATTCCCTTCAGCATCCCTTATTGGGGTGTAGGTTTCGTAGAACAGGTAGGTTTTATCGTTAATGCTGAACTTTGAGGTTTCCTTTCTAACAATGCCATTATTAAGATCGTCCCAGAACTGTTTGTAGTTTTTACGCTGTTCATCAGTAAATTCCATTTGGTAGGAGTGATGCTTCCCAATAACATCATCGGCGTTAAGGTTAAGCAGCTGAAGGTAAGCCTCGTTAATGAAGGTAACGTTCCCTTCAGGGCTATACTCAATAACGTAGGCGGAATCGTTTATGGCTTTATAGAGGTTTTCAAGTTCAATCACTTTTTTCTCAAGGTCGCGCTTAAAGGCTTCTTCCTTTTCGGATTTCTTTGAAATTTCCTCCTCCATCAATTTGGAAGCGGTAATGTCGCGGGTTATGCCAAAAGTTCCAATGGTTTCGCCATGGGAATTTTTTAGAGGGAGTTTTGAGGTTTCAGCCCAGGTTACCCTACCGTCGTTCATTACCTCCTTTTCAACAATACCGATAATGGGTGTGTCGGTTCTAATAATTCGTTGCTCATCTTCATAAGCAGGGCGGGCGTGTTCCTCAGTAAAGAAGTCGAAGTCGGATTTACCGATAAGCTCTTCTTGCTTTGACATTCCAAAGAATTCGAGGGTTGATTTGCTTACCTTAATGAATCGACTTTTTAGATCCTTAAAGTAGATTTTGTCAGGAAGGTAGTTAAGCAGGGAGTCCAATAGCGATTTTTCCCATTCCAGCTGTTTTTGGTTTTCCTCCATTTCGGCAGTACGCTTCTCAAGCTCCTCCTTAATGGTCTCCAGCTCCTCAAGATTTTGCCTAACCTCTTCCTCCTGAGCCTTCATTTCTTCGGCCTGTTGCTGTGTTTTAGCCAGGAGTTCCGCTGTACGAATGTTAGTTCGTACGGATTGGAGTGTTTGCCCAATACTCTGAGCAACCTTTTCAACAAACTCAATCTGGTAGTCCTCAAACTCATTGAACGATGCCAGCTCAAGAACGCCAAATATTTTATCCTCAACCTTTAGGGGTACAATAAGCAGGTTGCGTGGTTTTGCCTCACCAAGCCCTGAGGATATCGCTATGTAGTTTTCAGGAATATCTTTTAAATAAATTGTTTGCTTCTCAAGTGCACAGGTGCCAACTAGTCCTTCCCCAAGCAGGATATGTTTCTTAATAAATTTTTGTCGGTTATAGGCGTAAGCGGCAGTTAGCTCAAAGTAGGGCTCATCGGTGTTCTCATCGTTGTAAATGAAAAGTCCGCTCTGATTGGCGTTAAGAATACCAACCAAATTTTTTACAATGCTAGCGCTTAAGGCCTCAATGTCGTTATTGTTTTGTCGGAGAATATCGCCAAACCTGGCTAAACCCTCATTTACCCAACGACGTTTTTCCTCGTTACGCTGTCTGATTAGCGCCTCTTCCCTTGCCTTGCGAAGATTCTCATTCATTTCAATCAGCGACTTACCCAAAACATCCTCATCGCTGAGGAGTTCAAGTGAGGTGTCGTAATTACCCATGCCAACCTGTTTAGCAAACTCGGTTTTTTTGTAAAGGCCCTCAACGGTTTTGTTCAGGTGGGTAATCATGGTGCCTATTTCGTCGTTGTTGTCAACATCAACTATCATGCTGTTGTCAACATGACCTTTAGAGAGGCGCTCTAAATTTTGGGTAACTTTAGATATTGGATTGATAAGGAATTTAAGGGTCATAAGGTAAATAAAGCCAGAAAGCAACAAAATGGCTATTAAACCAATAGTAAGGGTTGTCCAAAAAACATGGCGAGCCTCTGCTAAAATGGTTTCGCGCGGTGTAATCAGTACAAAAGACCAGTGTTGTGGGCATTTGCCAACTGAAATGGGGCGGAAAGTAAAGAATGACAACTTTCCGTTGATATCTGTTGCTTCAAATTCAATGGGTTCACCATTAATAACCTTGTCCTGAACGCCATGTGAAGTAAATATGGATTCGTAGGAAAATAGGGCATCGTCGCCAATCAAATCCCTATCGGGATGGGCAATAAACTTTAGCTGAGGAGAAATGATAAAAGCATAGCTATCCTTGAAGGGTACAATGCTCTTAACAACCTGATGGTAGTTTGAAAGGGGAATGTCGAGCCCGGCCACCCCGGCAAAATTACCATCGATAATGCAGGGAGCAATAACGCTGGTCATCAGAATATTTTCGGTTTGTCCCTCGTAGTTGTCAAAGTAGGGTTCCTCCAAACTTTCCGATTTGTTTGTTTTTAGAGTGATATAGTCCGCTGACGATTCAGTTTTTTCAGTTCTTATGGTATTTACCAGTATTTTACCGCCTTCGCGCCACGCATAATTCTTAATACGGCCGTGTTCATAGGTATATCCGGGTTCTACAAATTTAAGTTCCCAGCTATCCCATACGGAAAGTACATCGGGATATTGCTCAAGTATGTTAGTGTAGAGATTGTTGTATTCCTGTATATTTGATGTTTTCCCCTCTTTTATGGTAACTGTCATTGACGAGGCAATGGTGCGTGCAACAGACATATCCCTTTCCAGTGCTGCCTCAAATTTTTTTACCTCCTTGTCGGCTAAAAGGGAAATGCGCGATTTGGCTGTTTCAATGGATAGGCGGTTAAACCTAGCGCTGGTGAGGAAAAGAAGGAAAAAAAGAATAAGAAACGATGTTCCGGTGAATAGAAAAATAATTTTTTCTTTTAACGACAACTTCATGATAGAAGTTAAAAGCATCGTTCTTGGTAGTCTCATAAAAACCTATTAATAAAAACTTTGATACTTTCTAATACGAGGATTAACACACATTACAGGGATATCAAGTTTAGACTCCTGCTTGCTATCGAGGAAATCATCATACTTGTCGGACATGATAAGAACAAGGTCGGCTTCAATTGTGCGGGCAAAGCGGAAAACTTCCCCTTCAAAAGTTCCCTTTTTCTTGGCGGTTTTGATACCGTAAACAATATTTACCCCATCGAGCATTTTTTTGGTGAAGTAGATATTGTTGGCCAGCTGTTTCTTTTTGCCATCATCGGTTAGGAAAGGCTTAATGAGGTTAACGTTACACTTGTAGTACTTGGCAAGGTAAATAATCCAGTGAACAGCTTCCTTGAACTTACGGTCGTAATCTACTGGTATTACAATTTCAATATAGTGTGAGTGGATTGGGGCTTTGCTGACTACAATGAAGGGGAGGGTTGTATCCTTGAAAAATAGATTTTTAAGGTATCGTGATATGCGGTGTTCTTTACTGCCAAATTTATAGGCATAGTAGGCTACAATAAGGTTAACATGGGCTGTAAGAATTAACTCTCTGATAATACGTTTGGGGTATCCTTCCAGGACAAGGGTTTGTGGTTTAAAACCATACTTATGTTCAAGTTCCGAAGCAGCCTTTTCAATTTTGGCATTATAGGTTTCTATCTTCTTGAAATTTACCTTACGGTATATGGAGTCAATAATCCAGGCACGGGGAATGATGTTTAGCAACATGATCTCATTACCTCCGGCTTTTGCGAGCTGAAGGGCATGTTGAAAGGCAGTTTCGGAACCTTCGGTAAAATCCCAGGGAACCAAAATAATTTTTTTAATATTATCCATAACCGGAACTTTTGGTCAGTATTTCAGCTTTAACTATGCAAAATAGCAAATATTTAACAAAATAGTAAAAGTAATACAAAAAAATGTAAAAATCACTACAAAGATGTATCATTTTCTAATTCGTTCATCCATCGCTTAAGATTTTTGAGCTGAACATCCTTGTTTACATTCCTTAATCTACGGGCTGTTTGGGTAAAATACTGGTGTTTCTGGATGAAATCAATCTGTATCAAATTCCAATCGTGTAAGGAACCCACCATGCCATGCTCATGGAGTTCCTTGTAAAGAGCATTTGATACGGGTATAAAATCGGTTCGGCCCAGGTAATCCAAGTCGGCATCGCAAATTATTTCCTCCAGGATGTTTTTGGGTTTTGGGGGTAACTTGGTAGCCATAATGATTTCAGCAACCCGAGCAATTTGTTCGGGAGTATAGCCATAGCGGGGCAATATTTCATGCGCCATTTTCACGCTCATTTCCTCGTGCGTTGCATAGTCAATTAAGTGGCCCATATCGTGAAACAAGGCAGCCGTTCTAACTAAGAGCAAATCTTCATTAGGTATATTTTCGGCTCGACCAATAAGTTCAACTTGTGTATAAACGTCGACAGTGTGTTTTAAATTGTGGTAGTAAAGATTTTTTGGGAGACCTTTTTCCAGCTTCTCAAGAACAAATTCTTCCAGATCGGCTAATCTTACAAGCTGAAGCTCAACCCTAAAATCATTGTTTGGGATATACCTGCTGGACTCGGAAAATTTAGGTAGGAATCCTTCAACAAAGTACATGTTAACATCGCCCTTGTTCTTAATTGGAATTTTCCCCCGGAACTTGCATTCGAATAAATCGCGAACAACCAGATAGGTGTTTTCTGAAATATTGATTTTCCCGGGCTCACTTGCCGATTCCATCCGGCTAGCAATATTTACAGTGGTTCCCCAGATGTCATAGGTCAACTTATTACGACCAACAATCCCGGCAATAACAGGCCCGGTATCGATACCAATTCTTAGCTCCCAGATTTCTTTGCCGTTATTGAGCTGCTGGTTTAACTTTTGCATGCAACCCATCATTTCCACTGCTGCTGCTACCACCTCAAAAGGATTGGTTCTGTTTGGATGGGGAATGCCACCTGCACACATATAGGCATCGCCTATGGTCTTAATTTTTTCAATACCATACTTTTCAACTATGCTATCGAATTCAAAGAAAAGCCTGTCGAGCTGGTCAATGAGTGAATCGGCATTAATTTCATCGGTTATTTTGGTAAAGCCCTGAATATCGGCAAAGAGAACCGTAACCATCTGAAATTTCTGTGCATCAACCTTTCCCTGGTCAATTAGTTCTTTGGCCTTTTCGCGGGGCAAAACCCGTGAGAGCAAGTTTTCGGTTTTCTGTCTTTCCCTGAGTAATTCCTCAGTTCTAACAAAGAGCTTCTGCTGTAGGGCAAAACTCTTTTTGGTGTAGTAGTAACGTACATAGAGTATCATAGCAGCAAGAGTTGCTACTGCCAATAAAGAAAACGCTATTAGGGTTGAAAGGAAAGCCATTTGGTAAAACGCAAAAAATTTCACATACTAAGATAGAGCGATTGCGAATCTTTATCAAATATTTTAACAATTTGTTTAAAAAAATTTCTTTTGAACTCAATAAAAATAATAATTTGATTAAATTTGAAGGTGATTTATGAACGTAATGTTTTAGGGGAAAAGCCAAATAACGACAATTATGACTGCTAAAAAATCAATTTTGG
Organism: Tenuifilum sp. 4138str; assembly: GCF_041102575.1. Taxonomy (NCBI): domain Bacteria; kingdom Pseudomonadati; phylum Bacteroidota; class Bacteroidia; order Bacteroidales; family Tenuifilaceae; genus Tenuifilum; species Tenuifilum osseticum. Next base: position 22,524 of record NZ_JBGCUE010000015.1, read on the forward strand.
TTCCAACTGATTTTACGGAAGTTGCATGGTTTGCCCTGCAGCATGCCATAAGGGTTTCTGAAGTTGTTAAGGAGCCAATTCACATCTTACACTGTGTTTCGGAGTCAGAAAAACTTGCTGAAGCCGAAAGTAAAATGGCTTCACTTATCGAATCGGTAAAGAGCAAGTATGCTGTTACTCCAAGATCGATAGTCAAAGTAGGTAACTACATGACCGACATAGCTTCAACAGCCGATGAAATAAATGCAAGTATGGTAATTATGGGGTCATCAACCGTAAAGGAGATGGATGAGAATAAGGTTTCGTGGGTGCTAAAGCTAATTACCAGCTGCAAGGTTCCCTTTATAACCATACAGGAACCACCGGTTAACAAGCGTTACGATGATATTGTATTCCCTGTGGATTTTACTATTGAAAACAGAGAGAAACATGAGTGGATATCGTACTTCTGTGATTACTACCTATCCCGTTTCCATATCATTAAGCCCAATACATCGGATCCCAAGCTGATGGCACAGATTGATATAAACCTGGCTTCGGCCAAGAAATTTTTAGATGAGAGGGGCGCCAAGTACGTGGAGTATACCGTTCCCGGCATTAAGAAGTATGAGGAGGAAGTGCTGGACATGGCCGTTAATATTAGAGCTGACCTAATAATAATTATGACCACTCCAACCAGTAAGGATGGTAAATATATTGTTGAACCCGAGGAGCAATATATTCTGGCCAATGCAAGGCATATCCCTGTAATGAGTATTAATCCCCGATAATTCACTTATGGCCGATAGCAGTTTTTCGCTTGTGTTTGCCACCAACAACCCGCACAAGCTTAAAGAGGTACAGCATGCCCTTGGGGATAAGTTTACCTTGGTTACGTTAAACGCTGTTGGTATTACCGAAGAAATACCTGAGGAATATGATACCCTTCAGGATAATGCACTGCAAAAGGCACGCTATGTTTACAACAAAACCGGTCAAAACTGTTTTGCCGATGATACCGGTCTTGAGGTTGAGGCGTTAAACTGGGAGCCAGGTGTATACAGTGCACGCTATGCTGGCGAGGCAAAAAACCCGAAGGATAACATACGTAAATTGCTTAGTAATCTTAAAGGCGTTGAAAACCGTAAGGCTCGATTTAGAACTGTTATCGCATTAATACTTAACGGCGAAGAGTATCTTTTTGAGGGAGTAGTTTGGGGGAAAATCATTGACCAGGAACGGGGAGCCGATGGATTTGGCTACGACCCTATTTTTGTACCCGATGGCTTTACCGAAACGTTTGCCGAAATGCCTTTATCGCTCAAAAATCAAATAAGCCATAGGGGAAAAGCCGTTGAGGAGTTATGCAAATTCCTAAAAAGGAGGTTTTAGCAATATTAATCAATCATTAACCGTTTATTCTTTAGTTACACCTGGTAATATAAATCTTTAGCTATGGTAAAGAGGATATATATCCTTTTATCCTTCATATTTGTAGGTATTTGCAAGGTTCACACCCAACCTGCCATAGGGCAGTGGCGCGATTACTATGCCTTTAACGATGCCCGTGAGCTTAGCATTAGCGGTTCAAAGCTTTACTGTGCAGTGGCAAATGGCTACTTTACCTACGATACCGAAAACGGCGAGCTCAACAAGTACACAACAGTTTCCGGATTAAGCGAGGTAGATATTACTGCATTATCAGCAATACCTCAAAAGCAGATAACGTTAGTTGGGTATAAATCTGGCAACATTGATTTAGTGTATGAAAACACCAAGCGGGTTATCAGCTTGCCATTCATTAAGGATAAGCCCATGTTGGGCAGCAAGTGCATAAACCATTTTTACTACTTCAACTCATTGGTTTACGTTTCAACCGATTTTGGTTTAGTGGTAATTGACCCCGATAGGCTTGAGGTAAAGGATACCTACTTTATTGTTGAAAACGCTGGTACCTTAAAGGTCAACAGGTTGGTTGCCTGGAATGGAAAGTTTTGGGCAGCTACAAACCAGGGCGTTTACAGCGCAAGTTCAAATGACCCTTTGCTAATAAACTATGAACGATGGAGCAGGGAGCAATTCTTTACTGACCCTGCAGCAGAGTGCAGAGGGGTTACAGCCGATGAAACCCACTTGTTGGCTTTGGAAAAAGTTAGCGGTAACGATATTCTATGGATGAATTCTGGTTCTGGATGGGTTGAGGTTGATAGGCCTTTTGACGAAACCCTTGGTGTATCCATAGGCTTTCAGAAAATAGCTGCCTTTAGCAGTAATGCTATTCAGAAATATAGCCTGCAGGGCGAGAAGTTAGAACTTGTTAGCAGTTACCTTTTTGGTGGCACTCCAAAAGTTGCCGATTGTATACCGCTTGAAAACAATGCTTTGGCTGTTGCCGATGAATTCAATGGTTTAGTGATTATTTCCCCTACAGATCAAAGCGTTCATACTCCTACAGGCCCGTTTAGCAACAAATTTTTTCACATTGATGCAAGTGCAAATATGGTTGTTGCGGCATCGGGTGCATACGATGCCGCTTTCGGGAATTTTTGGAACCCGTTTATTGCACATACCTTTTCCGATGGCCGATGGTCGTACTATGCTGATTGGTTTAATCACGATGCGGTTAGGGTGAAGGCTGACCCCCGTAACCCGAATGTTTTTTTTGTTGCAAGCTGGGGTGGAGGTCTGTATAAACTTAATAGTGGAACCCTGGCGGAGCATTATAATCCCGATAACAGCACCCTGCAAAGTGTATTTCCTGGACAGCCATACTGTAGAATAGCCGGTATGGATATAGACCCCAAGGGAAACCTTTGGGTAGCAAATTCTGAGGTTCCAAATCCCATATCGGTGCTAACGGCACATGGGGTATGGAAGTCGTTTCCGTATTACTCAGCAATTGGAACCTCAAGGATTATTTCACTTACCGTTTCGCCATCAGGGATAATCTGGTTGGCTTTAGCCCGCGATAACGGATTGTTTGCCCTTAGCCCCGGTAACGACGTAGAGGCATCAAGTGACGATATCTACCTTAAATTCCGACCGCGCGACGCCAATGGCAATTTATTTTCCAACGAGGTTACAGCACTTGCTTTTGACAGGGATGGTTATTTATGGTTAGGAACCAATCAGGGAGTTTTGGTAAGTTACAACCCACATAGGGTATTACAGGGTGAAACCAGTTTCCAAAAAATCAAGATACCCGATGTAGTGGAAGGACTGGCAGTTTACCTTTTGGAAACCGAGGAGGTTACGTGTATTGATGTTGATGGTGGCAACCGTAAATGGTTTGGAACCGCTAAATCGGGGGTTTACCTTTTTTCGACCGATGGGACAAAACAGATACATCATTTTAACACCAAGAATAGCCCCCTGCCATCAAATACGATACTAAGCATTAAAGCGCATCCGGTTACCGGTGAGGTGTTTATTGCCACCGATAAGGGTTTGATTGCCTACCGTAGCGATGCCAGTGAGCCAGCTAATACGTTTGATAAGATTTACGCCTTTCCCAATCCGGTTCGCCCTAACTATAGTGGGGTTATTACCATAGCCGGGCTTATGGACAATAGCGTGGTTAAAATAACCGATATTGCTGGAAACATTGTTTATGAGACTCGCTCAAACGGTGGTTTAGCCACATGGGATGGGAAAAATAGGAAAGGGCAGAGGGTTGCTACAGGCGTTTACCTAATATTTTGCTCCGACTCAAAAGGCGAGCAGGCTGCTGTTACTAAACTTCTTTTTGTAAAATAGGCCCATGTTACAGCACAATAGGGTAATTGTACTTAGGACTGTTAGGTTTAAGGAGAATAGCCTGATAGTAAGTTGTTACGCACGTGAGCATGGGCGGAATACTCTGTTAGTAAATAACGCTTTCCCTAAGGGGAAAAAAGTGGGGTTGAATGTTTACTTCCAGCCCCTATCCATTCTCGATGTGGTTTACTACTATCGCCCTAACGCTGAGATGTACAGGGTAAAAGAGGTTACCCCTACTTACGCATTCACCAGCCTACATCTAAATCCTATTAAGCTCACGATAACTATTTTTCTCAGCGAGTTAATTTACAGAACGGTAAGAGAACAGGAGACAAACCAGCACCTCTTTTCCTTTATTGAGAGTTCAGTACAAATGCTCGATAACCTCAATACCGGTGTAGCAAACTTTCATCTGATTTTCATGGTGCAGCTTTCGCGGTATTTAGGGTTTTACCCCTTAAACCGATGGAGTCCAGAAGAGCCTTACTTTGACATAAAGAACGGTGTTTTTTGTGGGGTAGAACCCGCTCACGGCTTTGTGCTTGAGAAACAAACCAGCAAGCTGCTTAGTAATGTGATTGATACACCCATGCTCAACCCTGAAATGCTGAGTTTAAATCAAAATCAGCGACAAATACTCATTGAAGCCATTGCCTCGTTTTACCGCTTTCATCTTGGTTCCGGAATACGTTTCAGAACCCTACCAATTCTTATCCAGCTATTCGAATAGCTGCATTCATCAAATAAACCCTGCATTCCATCAAAATTGATATGATAATTGAAATACAATTTGTAATTTTAAACTACAATCATTGTTTTTAATTCACTATGACCCAGAAGGTAGGCGAATTAACAGCTTTAAGCGACGACAGCTTGCAAAAACTAATCAGGGAGTATAGGGCCATTGATATGACTTCTTTAACACCCAACGAGAAGGGATTTCAAGAGTTTATTGATAGTAATATTGATGATTACAATTTTGATATGGATCGTGATGAAAACATGAATCCATACCAGAAACTCTCAAAGTACATACTCAAAAAATACTTTAGGGCGATAAACCCTGAAACCGAGATTGCCTTTGTTAGCGGTGTTAACCTGGCGGTTTTTTTAGCTATTGCTTCAACCGTAAAGGATGGCGATAGCGTGATTGTGTTTGAGCCATTCACTTCAAACCTAAAAACCGCAGTAGAGCTTTGTGGTGCCCGTCCTGTTTACATACCTTTAAGAGCCCCCGATTTCCGCATTGATTGGTGCGAGGTTCAGCGAGCCATTAATGCTACAACCAAGTTAATGGTTATTTCATCGCCTCATCTGTTAACCGGACAAACACTAACAGCTGAGGATTTTGAGGAGCTGCAAAGGTTGATAAATGGAACCAAGATCAAGCTTATCCTAAACGAGTCTATGGCTGAGCTGGGCTATCGTAGCTCTGAAGGAACAAGCGTTAACTTTTACCCAAGACTTTGTCAGGTTACTTACCGTATAGGTTCGCTCAATATTCCTGTTGCACTTAACGATAGTGAAATTGCTTACTGTATTGCACCCGAACCACTAATGGGTGCCTATAAAAATATCCATTCGGCTATTACCTCGAACCCCAACCTAAACCGAGCCGAAGATTTTATCAATATTCTGAGCGCCGAGATAGAAGGGCACATGCTAGCCGATTTTCTGGATGAGAACTACAAGCTCTTACTGGAGACACTCAAGGATAGTAAACTTATTCCCGTAAAGCAATCGGCGGGGTACATGGTAATGCTTGGTTATAAAGGCTACGCCGATATCCGTGATGTTGAAATGGTTGAAAAGTTAATAGTTGAGAAGGGCGTTGGTTTACTGCCACTTTCAGGATTTTACCACGATAGGCAGTGTCATAGGTATTTGGCGATGAATATCACAGTACCGCGAGATGAATTTAAAGAGGCCTTAAGCCGATTGGCTAGCCTATAAGAAGAGCTAAAAGTTTATACTAATAGTATTTAAAAATGGCGAAGATAAACTTCTTCGCCATTTTTTTATTACATCATATGTAGTACCAATTAAGGTAGCTTAAACCTCTCACCGGGTAAAAGAACGTCAATTTTAAGCCCTTTGACCCCAAGGAGCGAATCGCTGGGAATGGGTTTAGATTTAGATGCATCTACCAAAACCACCTGACCTATACCGCAAACAGTTGCACTATCGCCTGAAATGAGCAGTGCGGTAGATTCGTCAATGCCAGCACAGAGATAATCGGGGTTTTCAATGCTGACAGCAATGAGCCTATTAAGCCGTTCACGTTTAACAAAGTGTTGGTCAACAATAATATTTTTTACTAAACCAAGCCCGTCGGTTACCTCAATGTTATTTGGAACTAAATGGCCATACCTTTCATCATCGGGAAATTTAAGCTGTCGGCCAGTAATCATTAGTTTACTCATTACAGCTGCGCCAGCGCTGGTTCCGGCAATAACTGCTCCGTTATGGTAAGCGTATATCAGTGCTTCATGTATGGGAGTGCCGCCTACAATATCCATAAACTTTTTTTGATCGCCTCCGGAGATATAAATAAGCGAGGCCTTTTTAAGGGTGTCAACCCACCACTGTTTTATTGTATCGCCCTTTTGAAAAATAATTGAAAGTGCATTGTTAATCCCCCGTTCAGTAAACTGTTTTGTGGCGTAGTAAGCCGCGCTATCGGGTTCTTCGCTTGCCATGGGTAGCACAACCAGGTAACCCTTTTCCTTAAGTTTTGAAAGATTTATGATTTGCTGTACCATGGCATCGGGGCGTTTCCCACCTCCAATAATATAAAGCTTGCCTTTGCTAGCGCTTTGCTGCGTGCATTTCAGGAACGAAAGCGACACTATACCAAGTAGTAGGTATAAAAGGATGTTTTTCCCTGTCATATTCAAAGTTTTTTAGTAATACAATTAATCACGGGTATGCACTTAATCGCAAAAAAATAATTTCTCTAAATGTTGTTAGGCCAGGATTAATTAGATGATTCAAAATTCAAGTAGCCATCCAGGCTAAAAATAAGTCAACCCATTAAGTGATAGCTTAAAGTTGGGTGTATGAATAGTAACCAAACTTTAAAATTCTATGCCTATGAAGTCGAAAATTTTACTCACCACTCTGTTTGTAGCCATAGTAGCGGCAACTTTTGCTCAGCCGCTATACTGGCGCGAGGATCTGTACGATCCCACAAAAACTTCAACCATAACTCGCGATAATTCTGTTAAAAGCGAGGGTGATTATTCACTCAAGTATGTTTTTACCGACGATGGAACACCCTACTTTATATGCGACACCTTTGCAGTGACAGGAGGGGCAAATTATGAGTTTAAAATAGATTACCTGGATAACGATCCGGCCTGTAAAATTTCAGCAAGGTTGTGGTTTTTCTCTGCACCAAATACCTCATACCTTGAGCGCCAAACCAGCGGAGCAACAACCGATTCGGGCGATTGGCAAACCATAACCATATCGGGAACTGCACCTGCAGGTGCAACCCTGGCCTATGTGGCCATACGCATGGGTACCGATGCTGCCTGGGCGGGAAGTGGTACTTTCTGGGCCGATAATGCACGTTACTTTGAGAATGGTGGAACTACCAACTTAATTAAGAATGGTGGTTTTGAGGGTTGGAAAGTGGTTGAGAATTCAACCATTAAGAATTGGCGTGAGGATCTGTACGATCCCTCCAAAACTTCAACTATTAAACCCGAATTAACCAAAAGCACCCATGGGTTCTACTCGGTTAAGTATACCTTTACCGACGATGGAACACCTTATTTCATTTGCGATACCTTTACTGTAACCGGTGGAGCCACCTATGAGTTCAACATTGATTACCTGGATAACGATCCAGCCTGTAAGATTTCGGCGAGGTTATGGTTTTTCTCAGCGCCAAATACCTCATACCTTGAACGCCAAACCAGCGGAGCAACAACTGATTCGGGTGATTGGCAGACCATAACCATATCTGGGACTGCACCTGCAGATGCAACCCTAGCCTATGTGGCCATACGAATGCAAACCGATGCTGCCTGGGCGGGAAGTGGTACATTCTGGGCCGATAATGCACGCTATTTTGAGAATGGTGGTACCTCAAACCTGATAATGAATGGCAGTTTTGAGGAGTGGGAAGCTCCAACCGAACCAGTATTCTTAACCTATAAGTTTGAAGGATTAAACCCAGTGGTTAATGGGGCTATTGATAAAACAGCCAAGACTGTAACTGCTACAGTTCCTTATGCAACCGATTTAACCAACCTTGTAGCTTCGTTTACTACCAATGGAGCCACCGTTAAGGTAAACGATGTGGTTCAGGAAAGCGGAGTTACACCAAACGACTTTACAAATCCTATCACATACAATTTGGATCTAGGAAGTGTAAACGCTGACTGGGTTGTAACGGTAAATAAAGTTGCTCCTGCTACCGGAAATGATATTCTTTCGTTCAAATTCGAAGGGCTTACACCTCCTGTTACCGGTGTTATTAATGCTGCTGAGCACAAGGTTACCGCCGAGGTTCCGTTCTCAACCGATTTAACAGCCCTTGTGCCAACCATTACGGTTTCAGAATACGCTACCATTTCACCTGCAAGTGGTGTGGCTCAAAACTTCACCAACCCTGTAACCTATACTGTAACTGCTCAGGATGGTTCAACACAGGATTGGATAGTAACCGTAACCAAGGCTGCTGAGGGTCGGACCACTTTGCTTTTTGAGGATTTTGAGAATAAAGTATTAATTCCTTCCGGGTGGGTGCTGATTAACGGCGATGGCTATACTCAAGCACCAGGCGAAGAGCGTTGGCAGGATAGTGCATGGGTGGTTGCAACAACCAATCGTCAGGAGCTACAAGGAACCCAGGTTGCAATGGCTTCATCGTACACCAGCGATATGCCTATGGATGGCAAGGCATACGACTGGATGATTTTACCAAAGGTTGATTTAGGTAATAATACCACCATTGCATGGCAGGCTATGTCAACTACAACCTCGGGTAACTATCCCGATGATTACATGGTAGTAATTGCTCCAGCAGTGGATGGTGTTAATCCTACCATTTCTTACTTTGAAACAGAAGGCAACATTTTGCTTGAGGTTAAGCCGGAGAGCTGGTCGCAGTACGTTGGGCGTCCTGGCCAGGGTTTGGCTACCCGCTCAATCAACTTGCGTAATGCAAAAACAGTAAGCGCTCCCGATGGTTGGTTCAACCGTCCGGTTTGGATTGCGTTTGTACTGATTACCGACCTTTACGTAAATCCCGATACCGGAATTCCAAACAGTTCCCCCGGTGGTTCAAACCTTGCTGTTGATAATATCCACATCTACAACGATGTTCTAAGCGGGATTAGCGATAATGCCAAGAACCTGCTTAATACACTTGTTTACCCCAACCCTGCTTCCGAAAAAGCAACCATTCTTGTCCCCACCCAATTGGGAGGTAAGGTTGACGTTGTAGTAACCGATATTGTAGGGCGAGTGGTTCACAGCACTTCCATAAACGCAACCGAAAATCAAACCCGAGTAAATCTTGAAACAAAAGATTGGGGTAATGGTATTTATATGGTTAGAACCACTTACCGTGGTACAACCGGAATTAATAAGTTAGTTGTAAGGTAGACCTTTACTTTGATCCAAATAAAAGGGCTACCTATTTGGTAGCCCTTTTTATTTAATACTTATTAACCAATTCCGCTTAAGGGAAATGTAATGTATACACGTATTACGATAAATGACTAATTTTACCAATAAAATAAAAAATCAATGAGTTTAAGGCTAAAAGCGAAACAGTTGAAGCGGATGATGCTGGGGATTGCTTCCGAAAAGGAAAAGCAAGAGATTTACAACTCGCACGAATCAAATAGTATGCTTGAGCAGGTTTGGAATAATACCAATTCTGAACTTTCGCAACCATCTTTCGATAAGCAAAGGCTGTTCCAAAAAATTAGTAATCAGATTGATAACAATAATGTACCAGCTATTCGATGGTACCAAAAGCCATCCTTTAGGGTTGCTGCCTCAATTGCTGTGCTAGTTACAATATCTCTTTCAGCAATTTACTTCGTTTGGAACAATAGAAATTTTGCTGAGAAACAAATGTTAACTGTTTTTAGCGGAAGCAATTTGATGCAGCAAGTTGTTCTTCCCGATGGATCGAAAGTGGTGATTAATAAGCAAACAACCATCAAGTACCCCAAAGTATTTAAGGGGAAAGTTCGACGTGTGGAACTTTCAGGCGAAGCCATTTTTGAGGTAACCCATAATCCAAATCAAGCTTTTATTGTGGCTGCCAACAATGTTGAAGTTGAGGTTTTGGGTACAGTTTTTAACGTTATGGCTTACCCTACCGATGGAATGGTTACTGCAACCTTAATTTCCGGTAAGGTTAAATTGAAATACATTGACCCAAGTACAAAGAAGGAGCAAAGTATAACCATTGCGCCAAACCATTCGGCCACATACTATTTTAACCAGAATCGCTTTGAAGTTTCAATGGTTGATGTTAGTAAAGTAACCGCTTGGGAGCAGGGTAAACTAATTTTCAGCGATGAGCCTATTGAAAGTGTTGTTAATAAGCTTAACCGTTGGTATGGGGTTGAAATCTCGCTTAGCAATGACCTTAAAGGGAAGTATAGGTTAACCATGATTGTTGATAACGAAACTATTGATGAAGTTCTGCTTATTATCTCCAAAACTATTCCTATTGGATATTCAAAATCCGATAAGCAGGTATCAATTTACCCAAAACAGTAAAATATGTCAATGTTTACTCTTATAGCTAACGCTGAAGTGTATGCCCCTGATTACATGGAAAAAAAGGATGTCCTGGTTTGCAACGAGACAATCATAGCTATTGGTGATAGCATAAACCCCAAAATGCTGCCCGATAGTGAAGTCGATATAATAGATGCCACCGGATTGAAATTGATACCCGGTTTAATAGATGCCCATGTTCATATCGCTGGAGCAGGAGGCGAAGGTGGCCCATCGACCCGAACGCCAGAGCTACAGCTCAGCCAGCTTATTGCCGGGGGGATTACAACCGTTATAGGTTGCCTAGGTACTGATGGAATAACCCGCTCACCTGAGGCCGTTCTCATGAAAGCAAAATCGCTAAGGGCTGAAGGGGTATCGGCTTGGATGTACACAGGATCGTATCAGGTACCCACACCAACCATTACTGGCTCAATTGCTCGTGATTTAGCACTTATTGAAGAAGTTATTGGTGCGGGCGAGATAGCCCTTTCGGACCATCGCAGTTCGTGGCCTACAACTGCAGAGCTAATCAGGTTGGCTGAGGAGGCCCGGGTAGGAGGTATGCTCGGAGGTAAAGCTGGTATTGTGAACATTCACATGGGCGATGCCAAAAACCCTTTTCAACCCATTCACGATGCGGTTTCGCAAAGCGAACTTAGTTACAGGCAATTTCATCCAACCCATTGCAACCGAAACGATTACATCTTTGAGGATGCCAAAAAATACGGGAAGGAAGGATATATTGATATAACAGCCAGCTCTTATCCTTACTTCCCTGAATATGAGGTTAAGCCATCCAGAGCAATAGTGGAACTGGTGAGGGCAGGTGTTCCCCTAGAGCACATTACAATGACCTCCGATGCAAACGGATCGCTCCCTTTATTTGATAAAAATGGTGAACTGGTTAGGCTTGAAATGGGTCAACCCAAATCTATTTATAACGAAATGATTGATATCCATTTAAAGGAGGGTTTACCCCTTGAAAAGGCATTGACTGTGGTAACATCAAATGTTGCGCGAATACTGAAGTTGAAAAGTAAAGGGAAGGTGCAGGTTGGCACCGATGCCGATTTGGTATGTATTAATAACGATTTTGCGATTGTTCACATAATAGCCAAAGGAAAAATTTTGTTAAGGGAGGGAGTTGCAAGAGCCAAGGGAACATACGAGTAACCAAGAGGTTACAGTTGAGTTGAGTAGGGAAAAGCAAATCGCCCTTAAGGTTATTGAGGGCAACCATGATGCTTTTGCCCAGCTCTACGATTTATATGCCGAAAGGATTTACTACTTTGCCCTCCGCTTTATGATTTCCAAAGAGGATGCCGAAAATGTAACACAGGAAGTGTTTGTAAAGCTTTGGGAAACCCGCGACCGTATTGATGTAAACCTTTCATTAAGCTCATACCTTTTCACCATAGCCAGAAACACCATTTTTAATATCCATCGTAAGCGGGTAAATGAGATTGCTTACCTTGAGCATTTGAGCAACTACCTTGAATCAAATCACGTCCGATTGGAGAATGAAATTATTTTCCGAGATATTCAGGAACAGCTAGAAAGAATAATAAACGATTTACCGCCTCAGCGGAAAAAAGTATTTGAGCTTAGCCGAAAACAAGGACTAAGCCATAAGGAAATAGCGGAACAGCTTAACATCTCCGAAAAAACAATAGAAACGCATATTAGACTTGCCCTGAAAACACTTAGGGAGGGACTAAATCTGTAAATAAAAAGGATGCCAACATTATTGGCATCCTTTTTTACCTATTAACAAATTTATTTTTTCTTACCCATATCAAGGGTTAGGCTACCTTCAAATGAACCTTCAATCTTAAGATCGCTTGTAGAAACGCAGTCAATAGAGATTTTGTAAGTTGTACCCGACTTCTCAATTTTCACTGTGCCAGACTTAACATTTACAATGGTACCCGAAGAAGAACTGAAATCGTAATTCAGGTAGAATCTACCTATATCAAATGTAAATGCATCTTCGGATTGGTTAAAGGTATAGGTTCCTACGGGAAGTTGTTCTTCATTATTAGTGAAAATTTCAAAGTAAACGGCATTACCAGTTTCAGTGTCTCCTTCAACTTCATTTGAAACCAGAATTAAATCGATGTTGTAAACACCAGTTGAAACCTCACCATAAGGAACGTAATAGCCTTTATCAATTTTATAGGTTTTTCCATTGTACTTAAAGGCCTGTTTGATTGTATCCTCATCTTTTGAGCAACTTGTAAAGAATACATTTGCAACTAAAACAACTAAGCTAAGAATAAAAAATTTTTTCATGATTGTAGTTTTTAAGTTTACCTACTCGTAAGCTTTTCGGTTTTCGCTCCCTACTCTTTTTAAATTGGAATTTCAGGTATCTCCTTATTACAAAATTAACGTTTTTTAATTATCTGGGTAAAAAAGTTTGACCAACCATAAAAATTTTTCCATCAACATTGGAATACTCAAGGTTAATATTAAATAATGGAGTTTATCAAGGTCTTGAATGCTAATGCGTTATTACTTTTATCTACCAGTAAAAAATATAATTCTAATAGTTAAATTCTTTAATCGAAAAATTCCATACCTAACCAGCAATCAACAGAAAGTTCTATTGTAATATATCGTTAATATCAGATAACGAAGAAGTTATTTTTATAACCGATTAATTTAAATAAATCTTCCATTTAGAATTTTACTTAAGGGAAAACACAAATCTAACCGTATTACATAAGAAACACCAAGTTGTAAAATGCAGTTAAAAATTACAACCATTGTTTTTTTACTTTTTGCTTCGTGCTCTGGAGAGATTAGCAAATCAAATTTTGCTGAACCCACTTACATTTACCTGGGTGAAAACAGCATCTGCTATTTCTCTACTGATAGCGCTAGAAGAGTTGTTATTTTTACAGATTTTCAAAATAACCGTTTGGATTCCAGTGTGTTGTTTGGAAGGTTAAAAGAAAGATATGTAAATGCGCAAGTTTTCAATTTTAGTCAAATTAATGAAGTTAATCTATCACAAACCTTAACGGGTAGTCTAGATATTTTTGTTGTTCCAAATTCAAACGTTAACTCACTCGATTTGATAGGCTTGTTTAAGAATCTTAAAGGTTTACAGTACTTCTTAGTTGTAAACAAAGCTACTGCAAGGGTATTATTTAGGAAGTTGGCCTACCAGAGTAACAAGAATTCTACAACCAGAAACTTTAAAAATGTGGGCGTTGGGGGCGTTACTATGGTTTCGGGTTTTGATTTTGTTGGTTTACCGGTTGTGTTAGTTCAGTCCGAAGCAGAAAGCCGAATTCCAAAGATGTTATCGGTGGCAATGCAAAATCCTTTGGATTATATAATCAGTGTTGACGATTCTGCTTATATAACCATCCAAAGAAATGTTATCAAGGTTTATGGCAAAGGCCAAATGTTTATGGTTAAACATCCTGAAGCCAGTACAAAGGTTGACAACGGGCTTTTTGGAGGTGAAAATCTTCAGGTGAGCGTTTTTTTGCCCGGCGATAGTTTAGTTATCAAATAGATTTTTAACCATGAAAACAATTACTAAATCGTTATCATTTGCTTTTTTGATGTTGGTAACCCTGAATTATGCAAAAGGTCAAGGTTTTTTGATGCTTGCGGGCGGCGGTGGAGAAAGTAGCGGGAGTTGGAGCGATTTACCCTACTCCTGGGTGGTAACGCAGTCGGCTAACAAAAAGGTTGCCATTATTAGCGTTAACGACGAAACCGATTGGCTACCAAATTACTTCAAGTCATTTGGGGCTAAGTGGACAAAAAATTTTAAGATCGATAGCAAATCGCTTGCTAATTCCCAATGGCTTTATGATAGCCTGATTACCTATGGAGCTATTTTTTTGAAAGGTGGCGACCAAAGTAAGTATTACGAGTACTACAAGGGAACAAAAACCCAACAGGCATTACAGCAAGTATTCAGCAGCGGAGGAGTACTTGCTGGCACTTCAGCTGGAGCAATGATACTTTCCCCCATTGTGTTTACTGCACAGGTAGCTTCGGTTGATCCATCCACCGCACTAATGAGCGCTTACTCATCCCAAATTACCCTTGCAAATGACTTTTTAAATACCATTCAAGGGAATTTAATATTTGATACTCACGTTGCCGAGCGGGGGCGATTAGGCCGAATGCCGGCCTTTATGGCTAGCTGGTATAAGCAGACCGGGCAATTGGCAGTGGGTGTTGGAATAGATGATCATACCGCAATCTGTATTTCGCCTAACGGTATGGCTACTGTTTACGGAACCGGTGCCGTGGGAATTTATAGAGCTAATAGTGCTACAAATCCGTTCGACACCCAGGTTTCAATGCTAAAATCGGATTACATTGAACTAACCCAATTGCTTCATGGAACCACAATCAACCTGAATACTTTTGAGGTATCAGGCTACAGCAACACAATCAATCCGCTGGTAAACGAAATTAATTCTCGAATTACTGTGTTCTTTAGTGGGACTGATTATCCTAGCGATGACGCTTGCGCATACTTTGTAAACCAAGCAGGCGGTAGTGCCGATCCAATTCTTATTGTAACCGGAACCGATCAGACGAGAGCAAACTCACTTAAATCAACATTTACGGCAAAAGGAGCAGCTAAAGTTGATATCATTCAGGGCCTTAGCGCTAACTCATCAAATACGGAACATCAGGCATTGATAAATGCCGCAAAGAAATTTGTTTTTGTGTCGAACGATCGTGTTGAACTCTTTAGCTACCTGAATGCAGCGGGTAATGGGCTGTTGCTTAAAACCAAGCTAAAATCACCCGAAATGGTTTCATTCTTTGTGGGCGATAATGCCCGTTTTGCAGGAGCATCAGTAGTAAACAACTACACCACATCGGGAGCATCGTATAATGGTCAACTTCAGTTCAGCAGTGGTATAGGGTTACTAGAAAATTTATGCATTATTCCTAATGCATTTATCAATAGCCAATACTACGAGAATTGCGTTACCGGTGTATCGTATTTAATGCTAGCCGATAAGCTGAAGAATGGCCTTTTAATTACGGGTTCAACCTTTGCCTGTTACACTTTCGACTCCCGGCAAAAATCATTTCTAAGTAACGTAATGGGCAGTTTCCCGCTGGTGTATTTCAGTAATACAGGGACTAGAGGTGCATTTGCTAATCAGGGGCCTTATAGTCAATCGAGAAATATTGCTGGGTTTGAACGGGTTATGTTGCGCTTTTTGGGAACTGCCGATACGGTTATACTAGGGAATAATGTGCCTACATATACCCCAGAGAACCAATACTTAGGCAAGTTGATAAAAGTTTATCCCAATCCGGCTATCGATTATGTGAGTATTGAGGTATTGAACCCCGGAATACTTGAAATTTTTGATGTAACCGGTAAAAAAGTAATGGAATCCAGGTTAACTGTAACATCAACACTTTCAATATCAAATTTGCATGATGGGATTTACTTTTTAAGATTTAGAGACGATAGGAACGTCCTAGTAACTACTCAGAAACTGTTAAAATTGTCAAAGAACTAAACCTTCACCAATGAGTAAAAAAATTGTTTTTCCCCACACTATTGTCATCATCATTTTTATAATGATAGGTCTTATTCTGTTAACCTGGATTTTGCCTGCAGGTGAGTTTGAGAAGCAGCTAGTAAACGGACGAAAGGTAATTGTTCCCGGAACATACCATCAGGTTAGCGGTTCACCGCAAGGTTTAGGATCGATGCTTACGGCGCCAATAAAGGGATTTATTGAGGCCGCCCAAGTAATAGGCTTTTGTTTGATTGTTGGGGGTGCTTTTGGAATGCTAGCACGTACTAAGGCCATTCCGGCTGCACTGAATAGACTTTTGGAGCGAGGTAAGGATAATCCCCGGCTGAATAGCATAATAGTTCCCATTGTAATGGTATTTTTTTCGCTAGCCGGGGCAACCTTTGGTATGAGTGAATCCACTCTTGTTTTTGTAATGATAACTATACCCTTGGCTATTGCTCTTGGCTACGATTCTATTGTGGGTATTTCGATGTCGTTCATGGCTGCAGGCGTTGGATTTGCAGCAGCAATTACTAATCCGTTTAACATTGGAGTTGCCCATGGAATTGCTGAGTTGCCTTTATTTAGTGGCTGGGAGTTCAGGGTACTGATATGGACAGTGCTAACATCAATAGCCATTTTCTTCGTAATGCGCTATGCAAACCGGATTAAAAGAAACTTACAGATCAGTTCGGTTTATGAAATTGATAGAGACCGAAGTGTTGAGGTCTCTGAAGACTCGTCGATAAAAATATTTGATATAAGGCAAAAAATCATTATTGGTTTGCTATTCATATCGCTAATCCTTTTGGTTTATGGGGCAAACCAATGGAAATGGTTTATAAATGAGATTTCGGCGCTATTTATTGCTTTGGGTATACTTTCAGCAGTAGTTTACAGATTAAAAACCCTCGATGCGGTTGATGCTTTCATTAATGGCGCTAAGGACATGGTTACCGCAGGCCTCATAATTGGTATGTCCAGAGGATTGCTTGTAATTGCATCACAGGGAAAAATAATCGACACTATACTTTATAGCGTTTCCGGGTTAGGCAAGAGCTTACCTCCTGAACTTTCCGTGCAGGTTATTTTCATTTTTCAATCATTGTTTACTTTCCTGGTTCCTTCAGGTTCAGGACAGGCTGCACTTACCGTTCCAATTGTAGCTCCCCTGAGCGATTTACTTGAAGTGGGACGTCAAACCGCAGTTACCGCTTTTCACCTTGGCGATGGACTATTCAGCATGTTGGTCCCAACTAGCGGCGTTACTATGGGAGTCCTTTCAATTGCCAAAATCCCCTATACTACATGGGTTAAATGGTTTATAAGGTTACTTCTGATTCTTTTTGGGGTTTCCATGATTTTATTAGTTTTTGCATTGTACTATTTTGGGAAATAAATGTTTTGGATAATGGATTGTACGCCGCCTCCATTGGGGCGGTTTTTTGTTTAGTGTTGTTTAGATTCTTTTTTTTTGATACATTTCATGGAATTTTTTCGGTAAACTAATCCTGTAGCATGAGGCCAATTCTATCTACTTCAGCAATTTTGTTATTTTTTTACACACTTTGCGCTCAGGATGTAGCGGTATATAGTTTTTCATTTAAAGACCAGAAGCTGGGCGACATTTTAAAGGATATTTCATCTCAAACCGGTTATAAGTTTGCATTCTCTTCATCGGACTTAAATGTCGATACAATAGTTACTTTCTCGGCACGCAAAAAAGCAGCAGCCGATGTATTTAATTTGCTTGGGAAAACCATTGAGTGTAGTGTTGAAATAATTAACAATACAGTTGTACTAAAACCTTTACGGCTAATGCCCCCATTTACTCTAAGGGGAACAGTTGTAGATTTTTCCACAGGCGATTTTATTGCTGGAGCAAATGTTATTACCAGCGACATGAAAGGAACCTATACCGATTCGGCAGGCCAATTCTCCCTAGCCGTTAAGTATGGGCAAACGTTAAACTTTTCGTGTATAGGATACCATCCTTTGAATTACCAGGTAACCACCGATACCGTTGTAAGGCTATGGTTAAAACCAATGCTAAACCCAATTGGAGAAATTGTGGTTGTGGCTTTTGGAAGTGAACAACGTAACCTTTTAACGGGGTCAGTATCGGTAGTTGATCCCCAACGTTTTTCACAGGTAAACGATGCCTCGGTAATGGGTGCTTTCCAAACAAATCTAACCGGAGTACTAATTCAAAACAATGCAGGAACACCCGGCTCATCGGTTAAAATGAATATTCGGGGAATCACATCCATTTCAGCAGGTAACTCGCCTCTTTTTGTGATTGATGGGGTTCCGGTAATTACTGGAAACTACTCGCAGCTCGGTTTTAGCGGGCAAACCATTGATGCCATTTCCGATATTCCGGTAAACGATATTGAATCGATTACAGTTTTAAAAGATGCCTCATCGAGCGCGCTATATGGCACCCGAGCTTCAAATGGGGTAGTGCTGGTTGCTACAAAAAGGGGGCAAGCAAGCGCCAACAGCATATCAGTTGATTCCTACTTTGGGCTTCAACAGGCCAACCGGAAGCTCAACATGCTAAATGCCACCCAGTGGATGAATATGATTAACGAGGAAGCCATTCAACGAGGCGAGCCCCAGGTTTATTCCGATGATTTTATACAAAACAATAAGGTTGATACCCGATGGCTCGATGAAGTATTTCGCGTTGCTCCAACATACAGCCTTCAGCTATCGTTCAGGGGAGGCGATAGCAACTCATCATACTACGTGAGCGGTAACTACTATAACCAGGATGGAATTGTTTTAGGTAGCGACTTTAGTCGCTACGGGTTCAGGGTTAACTACGACTATAGCATAAACCCAAAGTTAAAGCTGCAGGTGGGTAATGGTTTCAGCTTTTCAACTAACAATAGGGTTGAGGGCGACCAATCGCTTAATGGGCCCTTGCCCAACGCCATATCAATGCCACCCATATACCCCGTTTATAACCCCGATGGTACATTCAATAACGATGGTCCCTATGCAAACCCCATTTCGATAGCAAAGGAGGAAAAAAACCTTGCCAAATCGCATAGGAATATTTCAAACCTGACATTAACGTATAAACCAAGCAGCAATTTTCAAATAAACGCTCAAGGAGGTATTGATTACTATAACCTGAATGAACAAACCTTTGCCCCAAAACAAACCCGACAAGGAGCAAAGTACGATGGACTTGGAATTGAGGCAACCAGCAATGTTATTACGTTTTACTATTCATCGTATGCTAATTTTACCAATAAATGGAAAACCGGGAACCTTGAGGTTTTGGGTGGTTTAAGCACTGAGCGATACATGGAGCATGGTAGTTACTTAAGGTCGCAAAGTTTCCCCGGTAATAGCATAGAGTTTTTACAGGGTGGCGCAATACCAGTTCAGGCCAGTTCACGGGAAGTGGATGCGCTGAACCTTTCGGTATTTTCACGTTTGAAATTTCTGTACCTGAACAGGTATATGTTTACATTTAACTTCCGGCGCGACGGATCATCTAAGTTTGGCGAGAGTAACCGTTTCGGGAATTTCCCGGCTATTGCATTCCTTTGGAATGCATATGACGAACCCTTTTACCCCAAACACACCCTATTTCCAAGAGTTAAGTTAACGTTGAGTTATGGCCTTACTGGAAACGACCAAATCAGCGATTTTCGGGCACTCGACCTATTCGCCCCAGGATCAAACTATGGCGGCTCAGCAGGATTACGACCTGCTCAAATTGCCAACCCCAATTTAAAGTGGGAGTCCACCCATCAGTTTAATGCTGGTATTCGGGTCGACTGGTTGGATAGGGTTCGTCTTTCAGCCGATTACTATGTAAAAAACACATTCGATTTGCTTTACCGTTTGCCTTACCCTACTTCTACCGGGTTCAGCTATATCATTTCCAATATAGGAAAAATGCGAAATAGCGGTTTTGAGCTTGATTTAAATGCCGATTTGCTCACTGAGCCAGTTTCCTGGAACGTTGGATTTACAATAACCATGAACAGGAACGAAGTAGTAAGCCTATACCAAAACCAACCTATAAGGAATATTGGGCGAGCCTCCAGTAGTATTGAAGAGGGACAACCCCTATCGTTTTTTTACGGCTACAAGGCTCTTGGTGTGAATCCGGCCGATGGAATGATGATTTACAAAGATTTGAACGGCGATGGTATAATCAACGATTTTGATAAAACACGGATTGGATCCCCATTCCCTGACCTGTTTGGCGCTCTTACAAGTCAACTTACTTACCGTTCGTTTAGCATTAACTTTAACATTTTCTATTCCATAGGTAATGAGATTTTCAATGCAACCCGAATGTACACCGAAACGCTATCAAAATCCAATCAAACCACAGCAGTACTTCGGCGTTGGAGGCAACCCGGCGATATTACCGATATACCTAAAGCATCAACGTATAACAAACTCATTTCATCGAGGTTTGTTGAGGATGGTTCATTTGTAAGGCTGAAGAGCATTAAGTTAACATATACAGTAAACCAAAAAGTGATTAGGAAAACTGCATTTGCTGGTTTGCAGTTTTACATTGCAGGAAAGAACCTGTTAACATGGACCCGCTACAGCGGTATGGACCCGGAAGTGAACTACAACGGTGAAAACTCTATAGTGATGGGCACCGATTTCTTTACCTGTCCACAACCTAAAACTTTAATACTGGGAGTATGCGCAAAATTCTAATATCCATATTGCTCATACCGTTTATAGCCTGCGACGATTGGCTCGATATTAAGCCGAAGAACTATGTTGCCTCCGATGAGGTTTTTACAACCCCCGAAAACCTTTATGCAGCCCTAACCGGTTGCTACGATGCCCTCCAGCTTCAGCATTACTACGGTCGTAGTTTTATCATTGCAGGCGATCTGCTCTCGGACAATAGCGTGGCAAAGGGAACAAAAATTGAGCTTATTGCCCTAGATGAGAATAATTTGACCCCCGATAATATTATTGTTGAAGGGGTTTGGGAGGATATTTACACTGCAATTAATAGGGCAAACTACATCCTTGAAGGAATTCAAGACGTAAATTTTTTAAACGAAACGGAAAAGAACGACATCGTAGGTCAGCTTCGATTTTTAAGGGCTCTGCACTACTTTAACCTTGTTCGCCTGTATGGTGCTGTGCCGCTTAAGCTTAAACCCACAACCAAAAACGATCCCTCAAATTTTCTTCCACGATCTCCCATTGGTAGTGTTTATCAGCAAATTATTTCAGACCTTGATTCCGCTGAAATATCAATTCAAAATATTCAGCCTCAGTGGGCTACGGTTCGTTCGTCAAGAGCGCTAAAAGCTCTGGTCTATTTAACTCTGGCCGATTATCCACATGCCTTGCAGTATGCTAATGAATGTTTGTTGGAAAACTCATACCTGGAATCGGATTACAGCAAGCTATTCGGTTCATATACCGAGCCAAGTGCCGAAATAGTTTTCTACATACCATTCATACCGAGCGATAATAACCGTTTGGCAGAATACCATTTCCCAAACCAGCTAGGTGGAAGATACGAGAATGCTCCTAAATCGGATTTGGTAAGCTTAATAGCACCAAGCGATAAACGTAAGAAGTGGATTGCCGAGTCGCTTTCAACAAGCTCTGGGATCATTTTCTATACAAAAAAATACCCAAACCTTTCTACCGGAGCAAACAACGTTACCGTTTTACGCAATGCTGAACTTTACTTCATCAGAGCCGAAGCGCTATACTTTACCGATTCTGTAGCCCACTTCAATACCATACTTAACGATTTAAATACAGTTCGACAACGAGCAGGTCTTAACCCTATCGATTCGGCCACTGCATTAGGAAAGCTTTGGCCTATCCTGGAGAATGAAAAACAGTTAGAATTTGCCTTTGAGGGCAAGCGTTGGTTCGATTTGGTTAGAACCAACAGGGCTCTTGTAAAAATACCTAGTATTACCTCAGTAAACCAAACGCTTTTCCCAATACCCCAAACAGAAATTCTTTATAATCCTCAAATTACCCCAACCGACCAAAATCCGGGTTACTAAAAAAAAACGGCTCCCATAGGAGCCGTTCTTAACAAACATAACGCCAATGAAAAAAATCTACTCGTCCCACCAGAATCTATCCTGCAGGGTAGGAAGAGGAGTAGGGAAATTTTTATTGTAAAGTCGTTCGGTTTGAGGGTATGCTAACCTCCGTGGAATTGCTCCACCCGGATTTTGTGGATTATCGCCATTTGGGTTTGGAGTAAGAACTGGATAGCCAGTTCTGCGGTAGTCGGTCCAGCTTTCAATGGAAGCAAACATGGCAATGTACTTCTGCCTGATTATGGTTTTCAGCTTATTTTCAAAATCGCCTGTAAGGTTTGCATTTGCAGTAACGTAGCTATCAATGGTTGCCTGTGGCACCGCATCGCCGCAAATCTTGTTGAGGTTTGCTCTTGTGGCATCCTGGAGGGCCGTTTGAGCAAGAGGATCGTTTTCATCGAGCCTGAGTCGGGCTTCGGCTTCAATGAATTTTAGTTCGTGGTAGGTAATCATAAAAACCGGCGAGTTGGGCGAAGTAAAGTAGCTGTTTTCAAGGTTTGCCAATCCAAACTTTTTCTTGTAGTAGAAATCCTTGCGGGGGTCGTTCAGGGCGCTTAAAAGCGAAGTAAATGAAATGTTTGGTATTATATAACCTAAGCGAGCAAATGAATAAAATGGATTATACTCTGAGGCGGAGTAGCCATAAGGGAATAGCATGTCGTCGCTGCTTGATGAAATGGCATTCTGGCAAGCCTCAAGCGCTTTCTGTGCTGGGTTAAAATCGAGTTCGGCTGCTCGCTTGGTAAGGTGCATGTAATACCTTGCTTTAAGGGCGTATGCTACTTTTTTCCATTTGGCAATATCACCACCAAATAGTATGTCGTCGGTTGTGGGTTTACGACCGTTGTATGATTTATTGAAGTTTACAATAGCTGTATCGAGCAGTGTTTGAATGGCTTCATAAATGCTTTTCTGAGTATCGAATTTAGGCGATTTATTATTAGCGCCATCAAGGGCTTCGGAGTAAGGAATATCGCCCCAAAGCGATGTAACATTTCCTAGGCAAAGGGCTAATAGGGTATTCCCAATGCCAACATAGTAAAAGTTACCGTTACCCTTGGCTACTTCAATCATTTTCTTCAGATTAATCATGGGCCCATCGTAGTAGTCGTTCCAGTCCCATTCAACGTAAAGAGCTTCGTTTACAACATACTGCTGCACCTGTCGGGGGTGGTTATCAATACCCTCGTAGTACTGCACAAATATACCTGACATTACCTGGCCTGAGCCAGCCATTAACCGGGCAATGCTTTCCTCGGCAAATGGTAGTATTACGTTCTCGGGTACTTGTGTTGGACTATTGGGATTGATATTCACTTCGCTAATCTCGCACGATACCATTAGCATTAGTGTAGCAATTGCAGTGATTTTTATTGTTTTATTTACCTTTTTCATAGCGCTTGGGTATTAAAAGTTAACCTGAATGTTAAACTCTACTCCCTTGGTGTTTGGCATGTTAAAGTAGTCGCGACCAAGGCTGTTTGATGTACCCGAAAGGTTTGTTTCGGGGTCAATGCCGGAGTATTTTGTGAAAAGCAGCAGATTTCGTCCGCTAACGCCCACCATTAAACCTTTAATGGGGGTTCTGTTCAACCATTTAGTGGGTAAGCTGTAGTTGATGGCAATTTCACGTAAACGTATGTACGAACCATCTTCAACGCCAGCTTCGGAAAGTCCTGCCATTGTTCCAAGACGACTATAGTAATCAAAATTACGCTTTACTGCCACCGTGTTGGGCTCGCCGGTATTTACATTTACACCGGGGAAAACGTAAAGCTCATCCCTATTCTCGGTTTCCTTGTGGGTGCCAAGGTAGCTCATTACATTTTTGGTGCCATTATACACATCGCCTCCCTTTTTAATGTCGACAAGAGCGGTGAGGTTAATTCCCTTGTAGGTGAAAGTATTTCGAATGCCCAAGGTAAAATCAGGATTTGGATTGCCTACTATTCCCGGAACGGGATCAACCAGCGGGTAACCATCGTCGCTAACCAGGATTTGACCCTTGTCGTTCCGGAGGTAACGGGTTCCGTACAGAACCCCATAGGGTTCACCCTTAATGGCAACTGACCGGGTGCTACTCAATCCGGTATTCTGGAACTCGAGTAAAGGAATACCTTCAGGTAAATCCTCAACTATGTTCCTATTACGGGTAAAGTTAACCTGCATATCCCAGGTAAACTTGTCCATCTTAAGCGGAGTTGCGTAAAGTTGTGCCTCAACACCTCTGTTAGTGATTATACCAGCATTTAGCACCATACGGTCGTAACCGCTGGAGTAGGGCACTGGCACTTCAACTATTTGCCCGTCGGTTGTAGAGCTGTAGTAGGCCATATCTAAACCCAGGCGATTATCCAAAAATTTCAGGTCAACACCAACCTCCCACGAACGGGTCTCCTCGGGTTTCAGGTTGTTATTTCCAATGGTTCGCTGGGTGGCAAAAGCGGTTTGTCCGTTTATACCGCCGCTTATGGCCGAGTAGTAGTTCTGTAATGAGTAGATAGGAGCGTCGTTACCCACCTGTGCCCACGATGCCCGAACCTTACCGAAGCTAAAAATTTTATTTTTCAGGTTAAATGCCTCGGTGAAGATGAAGCTACCATTAACAGCGGGGTAAAAGAACGAGTTTTTTCCCTTAGCCAAGGTCGACGACCAGTCGTTTCGACCAGTAGTATTTAGGTACAGGTAGTTTTTGTACGACAACCTGATATCGTAGTATGCGCCAACAATCCTGTAACGGGTGATGTAATCGTCGCCAGTAACCACAGCGGTGTTCGAAAGGTCGTAAAAGTTTGGAAGAATAAGCGAATCGCCGCGCTGCGAGTTCAGGTAGGTGTACTTGTTGTAGTAGTTGTGTCCAAGCAGAACATTTAGCTTGAGATCGTTTGTGATATCCTTTTCGGCTGTAAGTATAAAGTCGGAGTTAAAGCTGTTGAAATTATACAGGCTGGCGGTTACGTAGCCGTTGGTAACGTCGTTAGAGTTATTGTCGAAGAATGAGTTGCGCTGTTCCGAGTAAAAGTCGATACCAGCCCTGTACATGGCGCTAAGCCATGGTAAAATCTGGTAGTCAATCTGGCTGTTGCCAATAATACGGTTAACCTCATCGCTAGAGCGGTTCTTATTTACTGACCAGTAAGGGTTATCGTACTTTGAGTAGTAGTTGCGTTGGGTTCCATCGGGGAACATATATGCACTGGGGTCGTTAACGGGATCACTGGAGCCGTTAGTGAGATCAAAGGTTGGCGTGCATCGCATAAGACCAACCATAACTGCCGATAGGTTACTCCCCTTTTGCGCATAGCTACCCTGTGAATTGGAGTAGGTGGCTGAACCGGAAATTTTTAGCTTGTCCGATAGCTTTGTATCGCCCGAGAGCTTAAAGTTTAACCGTTCAAAGCTGGTTAGGGGAACAACACCATTCTGGTTGAGGTAACCCATTGAGAACAGGTAGCTACCATTATCGGATCCTCCGCTTATGCTATGGTAGGTGTTACTGTTTACGGCAGTTTCAAAGAAATCGTCAATGTTTTTATATGGAATTACCCTTTTATCGGTTGCTGATGGGTCGCTCATGCCTACAATTCGTCCGTTTTTATCGTACGGGTAGTTGATATCGCCATCGTAGCGGAGGGTGTCAATCAGCGGGCCCCAGCTGAAATTGGTTGTGCTGGAGTAGCTGCCATTTGTACCCTGTGCGTAGCGGTACTGTTTTTCGGGGAGTTTGTTAACCCTATCGAAACCCAGTGTTGATTTAAAGGTGATATTCCTGCGGATACCCTTTCCTTTACCCGATTTGGTGGTGATGATTATTGCTCCATTGGCAGCCCGAATACCGTAGAGTGCCGATGCTGCTGCACCCTTCAGAACCGAAACCGATTCGATATCGTCGGAGTTTAGGTCGATGGCGCGGTTGGAGTAATCGTAAACGGCGCTTCCGGCATAATCGTTGTCAATGGGTACACCATCAACCACAAACAGCGGTGAGTTGCCATCGGCGCGCAGCGACGAGCGACCACGTATCACAATATCGGCCGATGCACCGGGTGTTCCCGATGAGCTGGTTACGCTTATACCGGCAATTTTTGAGCTAAGCGCGTTTACAATATTCGACTGGTTGGTGGTGCTGAGCTCATCGCCCTTTACATCCTGTGCGGCGTAGCCCAACGCCTTTTTCTCGGCCTTTATCCCTATTGCGGTTACAATTACATCCTGCAGTACGGTCGATTCCCTGTTGAGCTCAATGCGAATAGTTGCTTGCTTACCCACATTCACCCGCTTTTTGTCGTAACCCACAAAGCTTACCATCAGGAACATCTCGTTTTCACCAAGCTCAATGGAAAACTTTCCCTCAAAATCGGTTGATGTGCCCCGGGTTGTTCCATCAACTACAATGGTTGCCCCCGGCAGGGGTTCACCATTCTCAGCATCAACAACAATACCCGTTAGGGTACGCTGTGCATAAAGACCTGCCGATATGGTTAACATCAACATTAAAAAACAAATATATCGTATCATAGGCTTTAGTTGGTTTGTTTCATGATATACACCCAAAGGGGCCATATCACTTAAACCCAAGCCAAAATTTTGTGCTAGCAGATGTTGTAAACGGGTTTTTGTGAATCAATTGGTATGCGCCATAACCTGCTTACCTGGAAAAGATAAAGCTTTGCAGAGGTTAGTACCTCGGATAATTACCTTTCCCCCTGCGATACAAGTTTTAAAATGTTTTGGTAGGCATCGTGGGTTTGGGAGCTGCTTTTCAGGTTGATTATACAAACCTCGCCACTGTTTTTTGTGAGAACTATGTAAGGCTTACTGCCCGAGTTAATCAGCAGTCGGCATTTGCCAATACTGTCAAAAATAAAAGTGCCTTTATTCACAGTTCCAACGCTAAAGCCGTTGGTGCGTAGCTTTATTTTTGGGATGGCATTAGCAAGTTCAACGCTTGCAACTTCATCGATATTTACTGTAATGCCATTCATACCGCTAAACCTAACGGAATTATTGCCATAAATTACCTTTGTGGGAATAAAACCATAGGTGAGCAAGCTCGCTACAAAGATGATTGCAGCACCAAAAACCAGGAAGTGAAGTTTTGATTTGCTTTTGTTATGGTCAAAGCGCTGCGCCTTAATGGCAAGAGTAGTAACTCCTGCAAGGGTTACAATAACTATCATCAGGTTAGCAACAGTAGTAAAGCCCAGCCACTTAAAAACAAAGTAGCTGCCAATAATGGTGAGCCCTGTAATGGCAAGGCCGTTGCGTATGAGAGTTGACAAACCGTCAATGTCGACATTTTTCTTTTTATCCCTAGGCATGGTGTTATAGCCTGCAATCAGGTTAGGGTAGGCTTTAGCCAGAAAACCAATGGCAGCCATGAAAAGTCCGATTATGATAATAAGAATGTCCATTGTGAGGGGAGTTTTTACTTTAATCACTACTGTTCGGTTAAAAATCTATATCCTTTACGAGGAGTTAAAAGTATTCTATTTTCTATTCTATTACAACTGTTTAACCGCTTTGCGGTAATATGATTTAGTTTCGCCGAAAGTAATGAAATATAATAACCCAAGCCCAACATTTGCTATTCCTCTTAGGGGATAGACTAATCATGTTATATTAATTCTTTAAACTTTAGGCGAACAGTAGTAATAGAGATTCATGTAGCATGCTGTAATTTAGAATGATTTTGACAACCAATGCCAACTTATTACTATTATGTTGAATTGAGATTTGTCAATTGAAGAATTTACTCTTAAAATATTCAATATCCTCTTTGTATAAATGAACTCAAATTCACACGCATTCTAACATTCCGAATCATTCCGAATCATTCAGCTCCATCAATATTAGTTCACCAAAAACCTATCAATTTCCATGAGCATTTGGTTGGTGCGGATGGGTTTTTCCAGAACGGTATCAAAGCCACACTCGGCAAGCTTATTGCTCGATATGGTTTCAGGGTAGGCGGTTTGGCCTACAACCGGTAGCTTTTGGTTTATTGATTTTATGATACGGGTTGCCTCAAAGCCATCCATCTCGGGCATTACCAGGTCCATCAGTATTAGGTTAACGGGCTCGCCATTGCGAACGTAATTTAGGGCCTCAAGGCCGTTACGCGCCCAAATCAGGTTGGCTTTTGTTTTCTGCAGGGCTGCCTTAAAGAATACAAAGTTGGCATCAATATCGTCGGCAATCAGAATGGTTTTGCCGTCCCAGTTAAACTCCTTTAACCCGTTTCCAGCATTAACGTTTTCAAATTTAAGCTTAACAGGAATAAAAGGAATGGTAAAGAAAACGCTTGTTCCCGAGCCGGGCGTGCTGTTAATCCATATCTTCCCGCCCATCTTTTCCACCACATGCTTGGATATGGCAAGGCCTAAGCCCAGGCCACCATGCCTGCGGGTGCTTGAGTTATCGGCTTGGCGGAAGGGATTAAAAATCAAATCCATTTTGTCGGGTTCAATGCCAATGCCGCTATCAACAACGTAGAATAAGAGGTTATTCTCATCCTTAAGTCTGTAACCAAACTCAACAAAGCCATTGGGGGTAAACTTGAACGAGTTTGAAAGCAGGTGCTTTAAAACCTGTTTTATTCGGGACGGATCGCTAAGCACAACCAGGTCGTCCTGGAAAATTTCCTTACGCAGGCTCAGCTTAATACGCGAGCTTCCTCTTTCCTGCTCCTCAAACGTGCTGTATATCTCGTTCATCAGGGCGTTAACGGAGAACTCGGTCTTGCTTATCTTGATATCGCCTGCTTCAATCTGCGATATTTCCAGCAGGTTCTCAATGATTTGAAGCAGTTCCTGTGAGTTCTTGTATATTAAATCGGAAAAGCCGCTACGCTCAAATTGACCCAGGTATGGGTCGGTTAAAACCGATGAGAATCCAATAATGGCGTTAAGCGGCGTTCTTATCTCGTGCGAGATGTTGTTCAGGAATGTGGTTTTAATCCTATCCGATTCCTCAGCCTTGTTTTTGGCAAGTATAAGTTCCTTTTCGTATTCCTTACGGCGAGTAATATTCTCAAGTATTACAAGGATATGCTGAAGTTTCGATTCAAACATTACCGGGGTAAACGAGGCGCTTACCCAAATCCGCTCCCTATTCTTGCCATTTAGCTGTAGCTCACCCTGCCAGGTTTTGCCAGCCCTAACGGAATCGAGGGCCTTTTGAATATGCTTGCCGCCATTATATTCCAGGTTGATATCGGAAATGCTTTTGCTAAAAAGGTTCTCTATGGTTAAGCCGGTAATCTCAGTAAAGTTCGGATTGATGAACTCAAACTCAAAGTAGGGCGATAGGATGGCAATGCTAACCGGAGTAAACTCAATTGCCTTGGATAGCACATCGCGGTAATGCTCAATCTCTTTTTTGCGGGTATTATCAACAAACAGTCCGCCTATCTTTAAACTGTTGTTTACGCCAAGGAATTTGAATTGGTGGAGATTGAAATACCGCATTATTCCGGAGGAGTCCATGAGCTGGAACTCAGTAACATTGTTATCGGCATCCACGCCAATTATCTCAGCCCCCTTGATGAACTCCTTGAAACCGGTATTACAGGTAAGCTGCTTGAGGTAAAAGTTTTGGTAAACAATTTCGTGGGTAAGTCCATCCTCAATGAATACCCCAAAGGGTAAGGAGTCGATAAATACGGTAAACTGATTCTCGGTTTGTCGGAGTATTTCCTCGGTATAGTGAACTCCGGTGATATCTTTAATCTCCTCGGCAACCGCAACGGTGTTGCCATAATCATCCTTTAACGGGTAGGCATGCAGCTCTACTAATATTTTTTTGCCTGTAGGTAGGAACCTTGTCTCCTCGCGTTTAACCTCTTCGGCTCCATTTAGGATACTCCGGACGGGGCACTCGTCAGTGTGGCAGTAAATGCTTCCGAACGATTCGTGGCATAATGGGTGGTTTGGTTTACTGAGCGTAACCGAGGTTAGCTTTTCGTACTCCCGGTTCTGGAATATCACCCTAAAGTTGGTATCAATAACCCTAAGCGCAACGTTTGAGTTGTTAAGTGCCGATTTTAGGTTGATTTGCGCTAGCACTTCGCGGGCATTATTATGTACTGTTTTACCGGAGGAATGAGTACCTGAAAAGCGATAGTTCGACCTTTTTAATAGTGAGTAAATTACAGCTGTAGCCACAACCAACAGCAGCAATGGTAAAGTAAGCAAAACCCAGTTATAACTTTTAACTCCTTCCGCTGCTATTAATGCTGTTTTATCGCCTGTTAGGTTTTTTGCCCGGGCAAGGGTTAATGGCTGGCTAAGTAGGTCATTTTCATTATCAGTTAGAATTGCTAACCGTTTCCCGGTTAAGGCATTGTAAAGGTTAAAAGTTCTAGCAATTGGATACCAATACTCGAATTCGTGGGTACTAGTTTTGAACAGCGCCTTAGCGTAAAACCTGTTGTTATGGAGTAAAAGCACATTGGTGCCAAAAAGCGTGTTATTGTCCAGGTTGAAAAGGGTTGATTCTTCCAGGTTAATGTTCTTCCCAAAAATAATTTCGTTATCATCGTCGTTTTGGTAATCGGCTAGCTTAATGTCCCAGAAACTACGCTCAATATCCCTGATTACATCATTGTTCGCTGACCGAAGGTCGGCACTGATTGTTTGAATGTTCTGCCGGTCGATATTTTGGGCTAATTGCCAAACCACAACCGATAGCGTGGTTATGGCAACCAATGATAATGCCAGAGCAAATTTGTGTAACGAGAAAAACCTGAAAAACCTTGACACTTACTAAACACATTGATTTGTGCCAAATGTAAAAATTTTTGGTCATATAAAAAGAAATGGGCATGTTTTTATGCCCATACTTATTAACAATGCTGGTTGATATGGTTAGTGTACCATTAGCTTTCTATGGTATAACCTACCGTTACTCATTTTAAACCTTACCACGTAAACTCCTGTTGGCAAGTTTAGGTTGATGGTGTGCCTGCTATTGTTGATTTGTTCCCAATGCATTAGTGTTCCGTTTATTGAAACTATGGATACGGATTCAATTGTATCATTTGCCTCAATCCTGATGTGGCTTGTTGCCGGATTGGGGTACATTGATAAGTTCTTGTCGGGGTCAACAATATCGGTTGAGGTTGGGGTGAGGTTTACACTTATGGTTTCTGACTTTGTAGCATCTAAGGTTCCGGAAATGGAGTAGTAGTTGGGGTGTAATACGCTAAACTGTAACCCCTTTTCGTATCCTACTTGGCTAAAGGTAGCTAAGCCATTGGCGTCGGTAAGCTGGTCGGAATAACCGTTAATTTTTACGGTTGCATTGGCAACAGGGCTACCCTCGCTTTGTACATCAAAGGTGATGCTAAAGGTTAGCTGGTTTAGCTGAACTGGAATTTCGATGGGGTTACTGTTTACTGTGAATTCAATCTGTTCCGTGCCCTGGTACCCTTCCAGGCTCACCTCGTATGAGTAGTTTCCATTGGGCAGGTAAAGTGTTGCAATACCATTATGGGTTTTACCTTGCTGGTAAAGCTGGGTGCCGTTATAGATTTTAACTAAGGCGTTATCCAGCGGCCAAGTTCCTTTTGGCCCGGTTCCGGTTATACTAAACATAACCTGATGAACATCGCCGTAAACGGGGGTCAGGAAAACATTTACAGAGCTATCGGAACTTAGCTCCAACCAAAAATCGGTGCTAACAAAACCCTCCTTTTGAATGCTTACGGTTTTTAATCCTCTGTTTACGGTGAATGAGGCTAATCCCTCGCTATTGGTTTCGCCTAAAAGGGTATCAACAAATACCTTGGCATTAGGGATTTTGTTGCCGTTTATATCGGAGATTGTAAACTGTACATTGTAGCTAACCGGTGTAAGGTTAATATTGTGATTACCACCACCTGCTTGAACCGTTATGATTGTATCCTTTGCATAGTAACCATCAGCGGTGAGGTTAAACGTATAATCTCCAGCAGGGATATAAATGGTTGCCATCCCAAGGTTCGATGTGTAGTAGGTTTGGTTGTTAACCAGTATTTTGGCCAGTGGTATGGCGGCTAGGTCAAGGGCAGAACGCACCAGTAGTTGAATGGTATCGTGTTTGGTCAAATTAACATCAATTGTTTTAGCGGAGCCGGCAATTTGGGTGGAACCCAAAACTGGTTCATAACCATTGGCTCTTACTATGTAGCTGTATGTTCCGTTGGATAGATTGAAGTTAACCGAACCCGAACTCGATGTAAATTTAATTCCATTTGCAGTACTTACAGTTGCGCCGGGTATGGCACTACCATTGTTTTTAACATTGAAAGTTACTGGATAAGTGGTAATGCTACCTGTAGTAGTAATCTTTGCCTTCCATCCTGTTCCAACCGTGTTCAAATCGGAGACAAACTTGAATGTCAACTCGCCGTTTGCGCTCGTCGAGGTATATGTTGGTGGCATATTATCCCCACAGTATTTACCAAGTTCAGGGCTTTGTGTGCTGGGGCCATCATAAACAATCAGATAATCATAGCTACAGGTTGAGTGCGACTCCACATCAAACTCCATGAATTGAACCTTTACCTTTTGACCGTTATTTCTTGGCTTGAAGGTAATTGTGTAATTCTCGTTATTACCATAATTCGAGGTAGGTCCGCCAGTGTCGTAGAACCATAGGCTGTCCACTTCAATGGTAGAGTTGGTAATTAATACCTGTCCAATTACTGATGCTGTAGTAAAATTCCAAACCTCGCAGGGTTTATCGCATAAACCCAAATGGTTGCCGGGCATTACACGCCAGTAGTAATTGGTTTGCGGCATGAGCGGAATATCAACATACGCCTCGGTAACCCTTTTTAGTAGAACTAAAGAATCGGGGTTGGTTCCTATGTAAACATCGTAGAAAAGGGCATCGGAGGTGGCCCCCCACGATAACCGATTATATTCAACATTAAGCTCATTATTCCCGGGTTTTGGGCTTTCAATACACTTGGGCAATTGCTGTGGAGTAAAACATTCCAGCTTTGCCTTCCACCCTGAGGCCGTTGTTGAGCCATCGGATGTGAAACGGAATGTAACACTGTTTCCGCTTGTATAAAAGGGAGCGGGGCCGGTATTGCCATTAAACGGGTTGCCAGCAATGGCATTTGAAGTAATGCCAGCACCATCGTAAATGTGGAGGTAATCGTATCCCAATTCGGTGCTGAACGATGTAAACTCAACACTATATCGCTGAATATCGCTTAGGGTTTCAAAAGTTAGTGTATAGTTCTCGCCGTTAGTGTAGTTGGCGGCCTCGCCACCGGTGTCGGTAAAAATAGTCCCACAGGTTTTAACGGTACCATTAGTCATTTTGGTAGTTCCAAAAAGTAAGACTGGTACCTTGCTAGTAAACTGATCCGAGGCATTGCTGTAGCTAACGGAGCTATAGTCTATGTCAATGGGGATTGTATCGTGGGTTAGGTTTGGTGATGTGCTTACCCGCAGGGTAAGAACTGCTTTTTCGTCAGGCTGAATGGTTCGATTTGAAATGGGTTCAAAGTTGACACTTACCGCGTTGAGGAGTGAATCGGGAATGGTTGCCTGTGCCGAGAAATCGGGAATGGCAGAACCTCCTTTATTTTGGAATTCAAACTTTAGATCAACCAATTCGTTACGGTCAAGTTGCGAATTTGAGTTGCCCATTAACGTATCAACTACAGCGTATCCGTTAAAAACTATTTTTGGAGCGGCGGCTGTTATCCTTAAATTCGATGTCCATGATCCTTCGGTTGAGGTGAAGGTAATTGGAAAAACCTGTGTGTACTTGTCGGTGATATTGGAGGGAATGCTGAATGTATATGCTGCATTTACCCATTTTTCCGATTCGGCATCTATACTACCAATTCCAATTGAGTCGGCTGATGTAAGCGAAATTAGGCCTGTACCTGCTGAAATTTTTGCTCCAATGTTTGTTGCATTGGTTTTGCCAACATTTTTCACCAGTAGGTTTACCTTGATGTTTTCGCCATAATCGGCAACAGAGTTGCCATTTGCTTCAGAGTCATCTATTTCACTGGTCGATAGGGTTAGGTAGGCATTTTCAGCCACAACAACCCGAATGGTATCAATAAAGGGTTGGGTTAATGGACGAGTTGCTGTAAGTACAATCTTTCCTGGCTCCGTTAAAACGGGAACAGCAATATCGATTACGTTGTCGGTGTCAAAAAATTTTGTTCCAATTATTTGACCGTTGGCAGTAAGCGAAACGTATGAGTTTGCTTTGGCACCAACAGTAATTGAGTTAATCCCAACAGCCACA
Organism: Tenuifilum sp. 4138str; assembly: GCF_041102575.1. Classification (NCBI taxonomy): domain Bacteria; kingdom Pseudomonadati; phylum Bacteroidota; class Bacteroidia; order Bacteroidales; family Tenuifilaceae; genus Tenuifilum; species Tenuifilum osseticum. Next base: position 56,884 of record NZ_JBGCUE010000015.1, read on the forward strand.
GCAGCAGGGAAGGTTACCTGATTGGTTTCGGGTACTTTAAAGTATGGGGTAAGTGAGGGATCGCCAAGTACATTGTAGGCTTCCCAGTAGTAGGTGGAATTGACTTGGCGGGTGTAGTCGTTTAGTTCAGCTTGGGTAACGGCAAGGTTACCGCAAAACATTATAGCTCCAGCGGTGGTGTAGGCGCTAATAAATGGAGCATCGTAGCCACCGGTTGTGGATTCTTCAAAGCTGGGAACGTACCCATTGTTATCGCCGCTCATGGGGAAAGCACCAACCGCCCAGTACATATCCTCCTTCCAGTAGCTATTGGGCGATGAACCAATGTAGGTAACAGCACCACCGTTTGCTTTACGGAGCCATGCCTCACCAACTGACTCAGAGTAACCAAAATTACCCGACAGGCAGCAGTTTGCTACTACAAATGGGTACTGCTGGTTATTAGTGAATGTTTCTACAGCGCTAATGGTAAGTGCTGGATTTTGCCATTCGGTTTCGCCACAGTGAGCGGTATAGTTTATGAATCCTACAGCAATCCTTTCGGGATCGTAACACCCTGTATAGCCCGATGATGCTGATGGATTATTAGGATCGTTTGTAACCCCATACTCGTAAATGTTACTCCATCCGCTTGATGGCTTGAAATGGGTTGCTGTTGCATACTTTATGGTTGGCTGTGCTATAGCCGGGTTCCAGGTTGCATCGGCACCTGCTATCAATGTGGAATTGTTCAGGTATGATGCATCGGCAAACTGAAACCTTTCGTAGTAAAGAATCTTGTTGATAATGGCCGTAAGTTCAGCCTCGCTGGTGGCCGACAGGCGGCCGTAGTACATCTCCGGGAACTTATCGCCATCAACACTGGCGTAGTAAAGGTCGGTTAGCTTACCCGATTGTGAACCGGTTGCCGATGCGGGAACCTGATCAACATCACCCACAATAACCAGAAAGGTTGGTGCAGGATTTTCAGGTGTAGCTGAGTTGTAAACGCTTTGTATGTATGTTTTAATGGCATCGGAGGTTGCGCCAATCTCGTCGGTATACTTTACAGTTACACTAAAACCCTTTTGGGTTTTCCACTCCACGAATGGCTGTAATGCGGTTTGGAACATTCGGTGCGACACAATAAGCATACTAACGGGGTATCGGGTTAAGTCGGGGTGGGTATCGTAAATAGCGCCCCCGGCGTTTAACATCGATTTGTAAACCACATCGAAGTAGGGCGAATAGAAAGGATCGGAAGCGGGAGAACTTTTTGTGATGCCCCCTTGAACTGTCACATCAACATCAATATCATTAAATATCCTGATTTTTTGTTTGGAGGGGTTGTAGTCAATAGGTCGCACCGTAAGGCGAGCAATGGTGTAACCCCTAAGGTTACCAAGAATTTCAACGGAAACATCGGGCTTTACAATCTGAAACGATGATTTGCGGTAAGCCTCTGGCTTTAGATGGAATGGCAGCTGTAGCGTATCCTGATCCTTACGTGCCGATGGCTGAACAGGGAACAATGGGTTACTAATGCCTTTTGCGGTGAGTTCAATTTCATCGGTAGTATACTTGCTGACCCTAGCCGAAACAGAGGCGCCTAGCGGAATACGTATTAACTTTTTAATAACAGGCAGTTCAGGTTCACCTATACCACCATCGGGCATAGAGTTTTTAAACCATAGCTTTGTGTAGGTTTCTCCGGTAATTGCCTGTTGCTTATCCCAACTGAGTTCATCAATACTGATACTAAAGCGGAAGTTATTCTGCGAGGTGGCATAGAATTTTTCAGGGTTAACCTTTTCGGGTTTCATGCCATTAGCCTGCAATGCAATTTTTTTAGGCTGCGAATTTGCTGTTAGGGCAAATGAAAGAAAGATTAAAGCTAAAATTTTTTTCATCAGTTCAAAATTTTAAATAATCCCGCAATATAGTAAAACGAATATATCAACTCAATGGTTGCAATAATTTTTCCAAATAAGGGTCAGTAATTTAGACCATAAGTAATTCAGCCACAATAGAGTCGCTAATAAAGTAATAGCTGGGTGGAATTTTAAGGATGTTGTTTTCCATTACCATTTTACCCGACGCAGTAAAGGGTATGATTTTTTTGCGAAGACGGTTATATATTTCAGGTGAGAATCCATTCGCAACCTCTTCAAGGTTTACACCCCACATAGTCCGTAGGCGGGTAATGAGTAGCTCATTAAAGCGGGTAACCTCACCGATTGCTTCCATGTTTTTGGGAAAATTGGCTGAGTCAACTTCCTTTTCCCAACCGGTAATGGACGATGGATTCCACCATCGCATTGACCTGTTGAATGAGTGTGCCGATGGGCCTAAACCAAGGTATTCTTCGCCCAACCAGTAACCGCTGTTGTGTTTTGAGATATAGCCCGGTTTTGCCAGGTTCGATATTTCGTAGTGAATGAAACCATAATTTTTGGACATCTCACATAGCAAATCGAACTGGGCCTTGCTCAGCTCTTCATCAAGGGGAATTACAGTTCCCTTGGCTACCCTTCGGGTAAGCGGGGTTCCCTCCTCGTAGGTAAGGTGGTAGCACGATAGGTGCTGAATATCTAACCCAAATGCTACATTTAACGAGTGTTCCCAACTTTTCAACGTTGAATGGGGTAGCCCATAAATTAAATCGATGCTGATGTTTGCAATACCCGCTTTCCTAAATATACGAATAGCCTCAACTGCTTTATCAACATCGTGTCGTCGGCCAAGAAAAATCAACTCATCATTGTTAAACGATTGAATGCCAATGCTTACCCTGTTAACACCAATTGCTTGGTATTGCTCAGCCAGCTCAAGGGTAACATCGTCGGGGTTTACCTCAATGGTAATTTCTGCATTGGGGTCAACTCCAAAAAAATCACCTAAACCGGAAATAATTCTCTTGATATTGCCAGTAGGCAATAGCGATGGTGTACCACCTCCAAAGTAAATGGTTTTTACTATTCTATCAGCTATTAAAGGGTTCCTGAGGCTGAGCTCTTTAAGCACAAAATCGGTAAAATGGTTATCCATTTTAGCTTCGCCCACCGAGTAAAAGTCGCAGTAGCTGCATTTTTTCCTACAAAACGGAACATGTATGTAAATTCCTGCCATGGTATCCGATTGCTTAAGCAAAGCTAAATGATTGTACTTAAAACATAAAAACACTTTATCTTTGCAAAGGTAATGATTAGCTGGGATGATTTAAGTGGAATTCAGTATTCAGAAATCGAAACGTTGTATTTTTAGAGAATCTTGAATCTGTTACAAATATGAGTAAACCTACACTTGCCATTGCGTCGGATCATGCGGGATATTCAACCAAAGAGGAGCTTAAGAAATATCTTGCTGAGCTGGGGTATAATGTTTGGGATTTTGGAACACACAGCGACGATAGCGTTGATTACCCTGATTTTGCTCATCCGTTGGCAACTGCCATTGAAAAGGGCGATTACCAGCTAGGAATATTGCTTTGTGGCAGTGGTAACGGGGTATCAATTACAGCCAATAAGCACCAGGGGGTACGGTCGGCATTGTGCTGGTTACCGGAAATTGCTACTCTTGCCCGCCAGCATAACGATGCTAATGTTTGTGCCATTCCTGCCCGCTTTGTTAGCGTTAGTGAGGCCAAACAAATAGTAAAGGCTTTTCTTGACGCCAAGTTCGAGGGTGGCCGTCATACCCGTAGGGTTGAGAAAATTCCTGTGAAATAGAATACCATCAATGAATTAAACATTAAAACTATTAGCAATGGACAGCAGTAAACCTATAACTTCGTTTATTGAGAAGCACTACCTGCACTTTAACTCAGCAACCCTGGTTGATGCAGCAAAGGCATACAAAGCCCACATTGAGAGCGGCAAGAAGATGATGATTACCCTGGCCGGTGCCATGAGTACCGCTGAGCTTGGTATCAGCTTAGCCGAAATGATACGCCAGGATAAGGTTCAGATCATTTCGTGTACCGGTGCTAACCTTGAGGAGGATTTAATGAACCTGGTTGCCCACAACCACTACAAGCGCGTACCGCACTATCGCGATCTTACCCCACAGCAGGAGTGGGAGTTGCTTCAAAGCGGCCTGAACCGCGTTACCGATACCTGTATTCCTGAGGAGGAAGCATTCCGCAGGCTACAGTCGCACCTATTCGATGTTTGGAAAGAGGCACAGGATAAAGGTGAACGTTACTTCCCTCACGAGTATATGTACAAAATGCTAAAGAGCGGTGTGCTAGAGCAGTACTACCAGATTGACCCAAAGAATTCCTGGGTGATAGCCGCAGCTGAAAAGAATTTACCTATCGTAGTTCCGGGTTGGGAGGACTCAACCATGGGTAACATTTTTGCCTCATACTGCATTACCGGTGAGCTAAAGCCTTCAATTGTAAAATCGGGTATTGAGTATATGATGTTCCTTGCCGACTGGTACACCAACAATGCCGGTAATAAGGGAGTAGGTTTCTTCCAGATAGGCGGAGGTATCGCCGGCGATTTCCCAATTTGTGTGGTTCCCATGCTACATCAGGATCTTGAACGTACCGGAGTTCCTTTCTGGAGCTACTTCTGCCAAATCAGCGACTCAACCACCAGCTATGGCTCTTACTCGGGTGCAGTACCCAATGAGAAAATTACCTGGGGAAAACTCAATATCGATACCCCAAAGTTTATCATTGAGTCCGATGCCACCATTGTGGCACCACTCATTTTTGCCTACGTGCTGGGTTGGTAACAGAAAGCATCTTTCAAATTCATACTTATTGGCCAGGGACAATCCTTGGCCTATTTTTTTGGCTCGTTGGAATAAAATTTGTTAACTTACGTTGAATTAAAAAATAATTTATGAAACGAATAGCAGGTATTTTAATGTTAGTGCTACAGGTTTTACCTTATACCATTTCAGCACAAAAAGCCGTTGAGGTTAATTCAAATATCACCGATGTGGCTGTTTACCTCGATGCCGCCTCAGTAACCCGTAAGGCACAGGTTAACCTTCCTGAAGGGCGAACAAAAATTAGCTTCACAAGCCTTTCCCCTTACATCGATTTTAAAACAATTATTGTTAAAACCCCCGATGGTGTGTCAATTGAAGGCGTAAACCATTCAAATAACTTTATAGGAAAAAAGGAGAGGAATGAGGAGATTGAGATTCTAAATAAAAAGTTAAAGGAACTCGAGGCACAAAGAAAATCAATAAATACAAGTATAGCTGTAGTTAACGAGGAGATAAGTTTTTTGAATGAAAACAAAACCATTAGCGGTAAAAATGAGGCTGTTCCGGTACAAATACTCAAGGATGCATCAGCTTACTATGGGACGAGGTTAAAGGAGCTACGTTTCAAGAGCCTCGAACTAAATGACCAGCTGAGTGAGGTAGAAATAAAAATTGATGAAGTAAATCGGCAGATTTCAACAATAAGTTCCAAACCTGTACTACCCACTGGTACAATTGATGTATTGCTTGAAACGGAAAGCATTAGGAATGGTGTACCCATTGAGGTAAGCTACCTTGTAAAAAATGCTGGTTGGTTACCCCGTTACGATATAAGGGCAAATGCCCTTAACCAACCGTTAAGTTTGGTTTACAAGGCCAATATTAGGCAGGAAACTTCCGAGAACTGGAAAAACGTAAATCTGAAATTATCCAATGCCGAGCCCAATGTATCGGGTGTGGCCCCAAAACTTAAAACCTATGTGCTGAACTATGGGGTACAACCCCCACGGTACACAAAAACAAATAGCAGGGTAGAGGGGTTTGTTCGCGATCCCGACGGTATGCCAATTCCTGGGGTTACCATAGTTGTTCCTGGAACTACCATTGGAACCGTTACCAATGCCGAAGGTTTTTACACTATCAATATCCCAACCGATTCCAGAACTTTAACCTACAGCTTTGTGGGATATAAAACCCAAACATTACCCGTAAACTCTGGCCGAATTGATGTTACTCTTGAACCCGATGAGGTTAGATTGGAAGAGGTTGTTGTAACTGCTCTTGGTGTATCATATGCGGATACTGAACAACCTGCATACAGAAAGTCGCAACCTAAACCCAAGGTAACCGCAGCTGCTGTAAGCGAAATGGGAGTTATTGAAAAGCCAACCAACGTTGAATTTGAGGTTAGTAAACCATTCACGTTAGCTTCGGAAAATAAGTCGCAGGAGGTAAAATTACTTACCTACGAGGTTCCAGCATTTTACAGGTACTATTCAGTACCCAAAGTTGAAAAGGGTGCATACCTATCGGCATATATACCCAGTTGGGAAATGTATAACCTGCTCGATGCTGAGGCAAACGTTTACTTTGAAAACACCTACATTGGTTCAACGCTTATTGACACGCGCTCAGCGCTTGATACCCTTGCAATATCGTTAGGAGTTGATAAATCTATAGCCGTTAAGCGCGAAAAAATAAAAGATTTTACTCAAAAGCAGCTGATTGGTACCTACAAGGAGGAGACCCGGAGCTGGAAAATAACTGTAAAAAATAATAAGAATCAGGATATACAGATAACAGTGCTCGATCAGGTTCCCATATCGACCAACGAGGAAATTAAAGTAACTGTTGTTGAGCAAAGCAATGCATTGGTTAATCCCGAAACAGGAGAGGTGAAATGGGATTTAACAGTACCGGCAGGGCAGTTTAAGGAACTCATTTTAACCTACAAGGTTAAGTTTCCGAAAAATAGAAACTTGTATGTGGAGTAACAAAAACATGAATATTTAAACACCCATGGTTAAATGCGATAACCATGGGTGTTATCTTTTTTTTATACCATAAAATATTTATGCTGTCAAATATCAACCCAATTGGCTTTTTTAAAATGAAAAGGTATCTTTATGTAATACTCTTATTTTTTTCATTCACCTATGTAGGAGCACAAGAGGTCAATGATACTTGTAGGTTGCGTCCTTTATCAAGTATCTACCTAAGCATACTTGGTGATGCTTCAATGGTTTCACTAAGTTATGAGCGGTTTTATTCCATAAAACCGAATTTGCATTTTTCTGCAAAACTTGGTGCTGGCTACAACGAGGAGTTTAATATATGTATCTATTCTCCATGTCCGGAACCGCATAAATCACAACTATCCCTCACCATGTAACATGCAATATAGGATTTTCAAAACATTTTTTTGAGGTAGGTTTGGGTGGTACTGTAATCATGGGAAAAACAACTCAACCCTACATTTTGTATCCCATTTTGGGTTACAGGTTCCAATCCTTAAAGAAGAAGTTAAATTTTAAAATTTTTGTAGAGTATCCTTTTTCAGGAGCTGAAACCGATGATATACTGTTTGTTCCAGTGGGTGTAAGTATCGGTGAAACCTATTAGCTAGATTTTGATTCAAAAAATAAATTGAGATAATAGGTGGATTTCTATTTAAAAATCAGATTTTTTAAATAGATGACTTGCAGTTTTTAAAAATATAACTTTCATGACAATATTTTTCGATTTTACACTATCCAAGAAAAAAATAGGTTTCCCGAGTTTGGTTCAATTTTCAGCAGTGAATAAATGATACAATAGAATAGCTTTAATAAAGCTATTCCTTAGCCCTGATTTTTATGCCCATAACCAGAACATCGTCAACCTGTGTGTTGCTGCCCTTCCAGTCGTGAAATTTCTTTTCAAGAATTTCTTTCTGTTCAGTAAGCGGTTTTGAGCTTATTTGGCTAAGCAGGTTGTAAAACCTTTTCTTGGAAAACTTTTGCTGTTCAGTTCCTCCGAATTGATCCTTATAGCCATCGGAAAATAGATAAAATATATCATTATCCTGAACACTTATGGAGTGATTGGTAAACGGTTTCTCTTCCTTGTAGGCTACTCCAACTGGCATTTTATCGGCATTAAACTCAAAGATCTGGTTATTTCTACTTAGCAAAAGGTTATTGTTTGCGCCGGCATACTCAACAATGCCTTGACGGGTGTGGAAAATACAAAGCTGTAAATCGAACCCATCGCGGGGGCCAGAGTCAAAGCTGGTTTGCTTAAGTGCCTCCTTGGTTTTGTTTCGCATGGTGTTTAAAAAGTCTGCAGCGTTACCGCTGAAGTTATAGCAGATTTCATTCATTAGCGATATTCCTAACATACTCATAAAAGCTCCTGGCACCCCATGACCGGTAGCATCGGCAGCAGCAAAGAATACCATGTCGTTTTGGTAGTATGTCCAGTAAAAATCACCGGAAACAATATCCTTGGGGATGTAAAGTATGAAGTAATCGGCAAAAAACTCCTTGAGCTGACTCTCAACAGGCAAAACTGCTTTCTGAATGTTTCGGGCATAGTTAATGCTCTGGATAATCTGATTTTTTTGAATTTCAATCATTTCCTTTTGGGCTACAACCCTTTCATTTTGTCTGATTAATTCATCGAGGCGGTTCTGGTATAGCCCAATTATGTATTGTCGCCACGAGGGGTACTTAACAAACCATGTGTTTGACAACTCCTTGGGAACCGGAATTATTTTTGATTTTTGCTTTGCCTTGGCATAGGTTATTGCCGGAGTATCAATCATAGCCGATGTAAACGAAACAATACAGGCTACTCCCGGTTTAACCTCATACAAATCGGCTTCATGTCCTTCGCTGTCGCGTGCAAAAACACGAACCGACCCTTCAACGCCCAAAGGTATATGCGATGCAACATTCCCGTGCATGGGTATCTCCATGCCAGCATCAATTTCCATTACCGGCAACTGCTTAAGCTCGTTAACCAATGCCTCCTCAAATTCCGGGTAAAGGGCTTTTATTTCCATGGCGCATTTTTTTATGTAAGTTATTAATTTATTAGGGAATAACGAGTTTTTTAGCCTGATATTTACTCCTTAGCATTTGCAAACTTCATTAGCATCTTAATTTCCTCAGCCCAGCGCGACTCATCGGGTGTTTCAAGGATAATTGGGATTCCATTAAAGCGTGGGTCGGTCATAATGAGCCGGAAAGGCTCAATTCCCAAAAGGCCATCGCCAATGTTCTCATGGCGATCTACACGGCTGCCTAGCCCTTTTTTGGTGTCGTTAAGGTGAATGCCCTTAAGGAATTTAAAACCAATCACCCTATCGAAATGGCTAAAGGTTTTGGCAAAAGCTTCGGGTGTCGATATATCGTATCCGGCCGTAAAGGCATGGCATGTGTCAATACAAACTCCAACACGCGATTGGTCGTTAACGTGGTCGATAATAAACCTTATTTGCTCAAAGGTGTAGCCAAGGTTACTTCCCTGCCCCGACGTGTTTTCAATTATCGCCGTTACTCCTTGTGTGCGCTCCAAAGCCATATTAATTGATTCGGCAATGAGCAAAAGGCTCTCCTCTTCTGAAATTTTATTCAAATGGCTACCCGGATGAAAGTTAAGCCTATCGAGGCCAAGCTGCTGGCAACGCACCATTTCATCGAGAAATGCATTGCGCGATTTTTCTAGCGCATCGCTATCGGGGTTACCAAGGTTAATAAGGTAACTATCGTGTGGTAGAATTTGTGAGGGTGTGTAGCCATACTTCTCACGGTTTGCTTTAAAAGTATCAATGCTTTTCTGGGTGAGTGGCGGTGCTTCCCATTGGCGTTGGTTCTTTGTAAAAAGTGCAAACGCTGTGGCTCCTATAATATGGGCATTTACGGGGGCGTTCTCAACCCCACCTGCCGCACTTACATGGGCTCCAATAAACTTCATGACAGTAATGTTGAAATGGTTCATCAATTTGCGTAAATTTACTCAATAAACAAAGACTTTGAGTTTGCGTTCACTATCTTTGTAAAAATTGAATTTTATATACATGGATAGCTTAACAGGGAAATGGACATTTTCTGAGGAGTTTGAGTGCGGTACCGATAAGGGTTTTGCCTTTCTGGAGCAAAAAGGTGATCTTATTGTTGGATACCTGGAGTACGAAGAGTGTATTGAGGATGAAGAGCCATTCATGGTAAGGCAAATTGTTGAGGGTAACGTTCATGGTCACACTATTGTTCTAAAAGGCGTGGAAGTGATGCACCCCGATGGGACTCCCATTCTGAATTACAATCTCGATGTGCTTGAGGGTACTTACACCCATGAAAAAAAGATTGTGGGTCACAGCTACGATTCCGAGGATGTTTGCGGGGTATTTGTGATGACAAGAGTAGTTGGAGAAGAATTGTAAACGTTGGGGAAAGGAATATTTTTAACATTTAACCTAAAACCCCATAAATCGCATCAACACCACGAACCTTAAACCTTTAACTTTTAACTTTTAACTTGTAAACTTACCCATATGCCAAAAATCCGTTTAACCAAAGAGTTTCGGTTTGAGATGGCCCATGCCCTTGAGGGCTACGACGGCCTTTGCCGACACATGCACGGTCATTCCTACATACTTGCGGTTACCGTTATTGGTGAGCCTATCGATAAACAAGGGCACCCAAAGCTGGGTATGGTTATGGATTTTGGCGACCTAAAACGCATAGTTAACCCCCTAATTGTTGATAGGTTTGACCATGCTGTGGCCGTAATGGCCAATACACCAACGCATGCAAAGCTTAGGGAGGCCGGTTTCAATCGTATTGAGGCCTTGCCATTCCAACCCACCTGTGAGAATATGATTCAATACTTTGCTGAAATTATAAAGGCTAATCTTCCGGTTAATGTAACACTACATCACCTAAAACTTAACGAGACTGCCACATCGTATGCCGAATGGTATGCAACCGACAACCTGTAACTGTTTACCAAAACCATGAAAAAACGCCTGCTATTGCTCGATGCTTATGCCCTAATTTACAGGGCATACTATGCCTTTATCAATCGCCCAATGCGTAACAGCAAGGGAATGAACACATCGGCTATTTACGGTTTTATCAGGGCCACACTCGATGCTATCAAAAAGTTTAACCCTACCCATGTGGCGGTAGCATTCGATGTATCGGGAAAAACCTTCAGGAACGATATTTACCCCGATTACAAAGCCCAGCGCGATGAAACGCCTGAGGATATTAGGGCATCGGTTCCTGTTATTAAAAACCTTTTAAACGCACTTAACATTCCAATTATTGAAAAGGAGGGCTTTGAGGCCGACGATGTTATTGGCACACTTGCCACAAAGGCAAACCCCAAGGAGTTTGAGGTGATAATGATGACTCCCGATAAAGACTACGGTCAACTTTTAAGCGAGAACATTATTATTGCCAAGCCTGGTAGGAGTGGAAACGAGATGGAGATTGTTACTGCAGAGCAATTCTGTAAGGATTACGATATCCAAGATCCAAAGCAATTTATCGATATTCTTGCCCTTTGGGGCGATGCCTCCGATAATATCAAGGGTGTTAACAAGGTGGGTGAGAAAACCGCTGCTAAGCTAATTTCCCAGTTTGGGAGCATCGATAACCTACTTCAAAATCTCGATAAGCTTAGCCTGGCACAAAGGGAGAACTTTGAGGCTGCACTTAACATTATTCCGCTTAACCGTAAGCTGGTAAGTATTGTTACCAATATCGACCTCAACGTTGATATTGAAAACGACCTTGCCGTGAAATCGCCAAAAACCCATGAGCTAGTGCCAATACTGGAGGATCTGGAGTTTAGGTCGATGCTCAAGGAGTTTACTGCAACGCCAAAAGCGGAAAAGCCACAGTACGTCCAGGGCTCGCTGTTCGATATGCCTGCAGCCGAAACACCAAAGCCAGCCATTAACCTCAAAACCATTAACGATTTTGAGGTTGATTACCGCATTGCGCAAACCCCAGAGGAACGTAGAATTTTGATTAAAGAACTGCAAAATTCCAGTGAGTTTGCATTCGATACCGAGACAACTGGGCTTGACCCAATATCGGCTGAGCTGGTTGGCTTATCGTTTGCCATTTCGCCGCGTAAGGCTTGGTGGGTTCCCGTACCATCGGATCAAAACCAGGCAAAAGAGGTGGTTAAGGAGTTTGCCAATGTATTTGGTACCGAAACCATTGCCAAGGTAGGACAGAACATTAAGTTCGATATGCAGGTGCTGCTAAGCTATGGAATTGAAATTAAGGGACACCTTTACGATACCATGCTTGCCCATTACCTGTTAGAACCCGATTCGCGCCATAATCTCGATTACCTTTCCGAAATCTACCTGAGCTACAAGCCTATTAGCATTGAGGAACTTATTGGGAAGAAGGGTTCCAAGCAGGGTAGCATGCGAAACGTTGAGGCTTCACTAATTACCCGATATGCCTGCGAGGATGCCGATTTAGCTTTGCAGCTCAAGCATGTACTGTTCTATAAGCTCGAGGAGCAGGGCTTAACCAATCTGTATTTTGCCCTTGAAGCACCGCTAGTTGAGGTGCTTACTTACATGGAGCGCAATGGTGTATCGCTCGACACCAAAAGCTTAAAGGATTACGGGGAGATTCTCTCAGCGCAGCTGGTTGAGCTCGAAAGCGTGATACGCCAAATGGCCGGAGTGCCTGATTTGAATATCTCATCGCCCAAACAGCTTGGCGAGGTTCTATTTGAAAAGCTTAAGATATCGTCCGATGCCAAGCTTACCAAAACCAAGCAGTACTCAACCAACGAGGAGGAACTCCAGAAGTATATCGATGCCCATCCTATTGTTACCAAAATATTGGAGTTTAGAGGCATAAAGAAATTGCTTTCAACCTATATCGAAACCCTACCCACGCTGGTAAATCCAAAAACTGGGAAAATACACACTTCGTTCAATCAAGCGGTGGCTTCAACCGGAAGGTTAAGCTCTAACAATCCTAACCTACAAAATATTCCCATACGCGATGAGAACGGGCGGGAGATTCGGAAGGCTTTTATTCCATCGCCAGGCGATTACCTGCTACTATCAGCCGACTACTCCCAAATAGAGTTGCGCCTTATGGCGCATATGAGTGCCGACCCCGCCATGCTCGAGGCTTTTGAAAAAGGGCAGGATATTCACGCTGCAACCGCAGCAAAAATATTCAGGATACCCCTGAATGAGGTTACTGCAGACCAACGCCGGAAGGCAAAAACAGCCAACTTTGGAATGATATACGGCATATCAGCGTTTGGCTTATCGCAGCGGTTAGGTATTTCAAGAACCGAAGCAAAGGAGCTGATTGATGGCTACTTCACAACCTACAAGGGAGTGAAGGAGTACATGGAAAAATGCGTATCGCAGGCTCGTGAGCGGGGATGGGTTGAAACCATTTTTGGACGTAAGCGCTACCTGCCCGATATCAACTCAAACAACCAGGTGGTTCGTGGGCTTGCTGAGCGGAACGCAATTAATGCTCCCATTCAGGGCTCGGCCGCCGATATCATCAAAATGGCGATGATTAGAATTCACGACGAGTTCAAGAGTGGCAAGCTAAAGTCCAAAATGATAATTCAGGTACACGACGAGTTGGTATTCGATGTTTACCGCCCAGAGCTAGATGAGGTAAAAGCAATTGTAAAGAAATGCATGGAGGGTGCAGCCACACTAAGCGTTCCGCTGGAGGTGGAGATTGGTACTGGCAGCAACTGGCTTGAGGCGCACTAGTCTTGCTTGTCGGCCCAGGGCGAGGGATTAATGGACTCGTCAACCACATATTCGCCATAGCGTTCAGCTATTAGGCTTAGGAGTGAGTAAACCTCATCGGGGTTAAGTGTGGTTAGTAGTTTTAGCCTGATATCCTTGAAGTGTGGTAATCCTTTAAAGTATGAACCAAAATGCCTTCGCATTTCGAGCATTCCGGTTTTGGCTCCTTTAACCTGCAGCGAACGCTCAAAGTGCAAGCGGGCAATTTCAACCTTTTCAGCGGTAGAGAGGGGTTTCATAAGCTCACCGGTTTTAAGGTAATGCTTCACCTCAGCAAAAATCCATGGACGACCATAGGTGGCGCGCCCAATCATAATTCCATCAACCCCGTAACGGGTAAACATCTCCTTGGCCTTAATTGGACTATCAATATCGCCGTTGCCTATAACGGGAATGTGCATCCGAGGATTACTCTTAACCTCACCAATGAGTGTCCAATCGGCTTTGCCGGTGTAAAGTTGAGCGCGGGTGCGGCCATGAATGGTAATGGCCTTTATCCCAACATCCTGAAGGCGTTCAGCAATTTCAACAATATTTTTCGATTGGTCGTCCCAACCCAAGCGGGTTTTAACTGTAACTGGCAAATGGGTAGCCTCCACAATTCGGCGAGTCATCTCAACCATTTTGGGAACATCGCGCATCATACCTGAGCCTGCGCCGCGGTTGGCAATCTTTTTAACCGGGCATCCAAAGTTTATGTCAATAACATCGGGGTTTGCCTCGGTAGCAACCCGGGCAGCCTCAACCATGCTCTCAATTATATGGCCGTAAAGCTGAATGCCAATGGGTCGTTCGTAATCGTAAATGGTTAGTTTTGCTACGCTGCTCCCAGCATCGCGGATAAGCCCATCGGCATTAATAAACTCAGTATACATCATATCGGCACCAAAGTGTTTGCACATATAACGGAACGATGGGTCGGTTACATCCTCCATGGGAGCCAGTAACACTGGTTTATCGCCTAAATCAATATTCCCTATTTTCATCCATTTGATTTTGCCATGCAAAAATATCAAAAGAAAACTGTTAAAGGCTTTGTTGAAAGCTGATATGAATTACTTTTGTAAAAATTTTTTAGTTTATGGAATATGGGTCTTTTGAATCAAAATCATTTATTGGAAAGATGGTGATTTTTGGAGCAATCATTTTTGTTAGCTCCACGTTTTTTTCGTTAATTGGAATATTGCTTCTAGGCTTAATGTATGGTGCATCGGGAGTGCAGGTTGTTTTAGGAAACAACCTAACTAATTTAAATGCTCTAAAGCTAATACAAATTCTACAAACCACAGGAATTTTTATTATACCAGCCATTCTATCGGCCTTTCTTTTTTCCAAAAAACCATGGAGTTACCTATGCTTTGAAAAGGTGAAATTCCAAACAATACTCAAAACATTTATTATAGTACTTATCTCGCTTCCGGCCATAAACCTTTTGGCATCTATCAACCAGCTGATTCCCATGAGCGACTGGATGGTAGAGATGGAAAGGAAGGCAGAGGCTATTACAAAGGCCTTTCTGTTAACCGGTAGTATTTGGGCTTACCTGGTTAATATATTGATGATTGCCATCCTCCCCGCAGTAGGTGAGGAACTCATTTTCCGGGGAATCCTTCAGCGGAGGCTAGTTGAGTATACGCGCTCGCGATGGGTTGGTATTTTGCTTGCGGCTGCGCTGTTTAGCGCTATACACATGCAGTTTCAAGGTTTTATACCCCGTTTTGCGCTGGGCGTTGCATTTGGTTACCTGCTTGAGGTTACAGGTAGTATATGGGTTCCCATAGCTGCGCATTTCTTTAACAATGCCATTGCCGCCACAGGTTATATGCTTATGGGTATGGGTGCGGCCGATAAGAGAATTGAAAATATTGGTGGTATATATGACCTTTGGATACTTGGGCTTGTTAGCCTGATAGCAACTTCGCTGCTTATAGCAAGCATTAAAAGGGAGTTTGAACGGGAAAGCGAACTAAAACAGACGGGGGATAGCGTTATCGAGTAGCGATAACCCCTTTATCTCGTTTTTTCTATAAACGTAAACTAAACCGTAAGCGGTTGCCTTTT
The DNA here is from genome assembly GCF_041102575.1 of Tenuifilum sp. 4138str. Classification (NCBI taxonomy): domain Bacteria; kingdom Pseudomonadati; phylum Bacteroidota; class Bacteroidia; order Bacteroidales; family Tenuifilaceae; genus Tenuifilum; species Tenuifilum osseticum. The sequence goes on from NZ_JBGCUE010000015.1 coordinate 72,458, forward strand.
CCCTGCGTTCCTCATCCGAGAGGTCTTTGAAGTGTTCCTCCACTTCGTTCCAGATGGTTAGGATTATTTCATCGGCTTTTTTACGGAGTTCATTCAGCTCATTAAGCATGCGCTGGGTATTGTGTTGGAGCACTTTTTGGTAGTTATAGGCTTCAAGAAACTGGTCGTAGCGCACCTTAACAACAGCAATAGTGGGGTTGGTAATTGGTGTCATCCCTTTACGGGTGCGTGCCATTTCACCCTCAATTATCTTTTTGCCCCATTCTATAAGGTCTTTTTCAGTATTGAGTGAGGGTAGTTTTGACTCATCAATATCCATACCGTAATGTTCTCGTACTGCAGGCTGTAGTTCACCCCGGGCAATGGCCATGTTTACTACCTGAATAAAATGCGAAAGATACAACCTAGCCTTTTTTACCAGTTGCTGGTAATCCTTACTTCGTTCAACCTGAGTATCGTATGCAGCTTTATAGTGCGCTATAGCCTTTTCGAATGAGTTTATGAATAGTTCAACCTTTGAAAATGTTGCCTGCGAAAAGGCTAATTCCTGTGGGTGGGTATTTTTACCCATTTTATAAGCAGCTTTAAGCGCGCGAAGGCGAGCGCTATCGGTGTTGGGTAATCGGCGGTAGGGCATGGCACTAACAATTTTGTTTTGCACTGAACGATAAAAGCTTATCACTTGCGAATATAATCTAAGAAATGAAAAAATCAACTCTATTCGCTAAAAAAAATTAAGGGAATTTAGCTAAAAATAAGCAACTTACTCTGGAAGGCCTATTTTATGGGCTTTTTTAATTATATTTTTCTACATGAAAAATTTCTTACGAAAACGTCAAGTGATTTTTTAATTGACGAATTCCTCTCAAAAAGTTTCCGCTTTCCCATTCTAATAGCCCGGTTGAATTTGTCAATTCAAGACAATTTGAATAAAGTATTGACAAAAACAAAGTATTGATTTAACTTGCTCAAAAGTTTCGATACTGTCCCAAAAAGGATGAATAAAAAATACATTGCGATTTTATTCAGGTTACTGGTTTATGCGCTAATGCTTCAAGCATGTAAAATTGCCTATGTACCAAATACCTTCAACAGCCCTTTGCTCCGAAATAAGGGTGATGCTCAGTTCAATGTTTGGGGTGGTTCATCTGGCCTGGAGGCTCAAGCTGCAGCTGCAGTAACCGATAATATTGGACTGATGGTTAATGGACAATTTCAACAGGATAAAAAGGTTGAGAACGATATTGAGGTTACTGAAAAGTGGAAGTTAGTTGAAGGAGCCATTGGCTACACCGAACGTTTTAGCGACATGGGTATATTTGAAATCTATGCGGGAGGAGGTGTTGGACAAGTTCCTGCCAAGTTCAGGAATATTACCTGGGACGGGCCACCCGATATTACCTTTAACCGATGGTTCATACAACCCGCTTTGGGTTTCTGTAACGACTGGCTCGATTTCAGCGTGGTAAACCGACTGTCGTTGGTTGACATTAGTCCACAAAAAAACTGGTTCTATGAACCTGGAATTGTGGGTAAGATTGGTTACAAGCGTATTAGACTTGTGGGATGTTTTGGTTTTTCATTCCCGCTCCGTGGCCACGATAAACGGTACTGGGATAATCAATTTGTAACCATTTCGGTTGGGTTGCATGTAAACTTCGGGAAGCGAATCCTTGAGGACTAGCCCATTTTCTCTAAAAGCGTTTCAATAACTTTAGGGTAATGCTCCCATTCAAGCTCATGTATCCTTTGAGCTAGGGTTTCGGGTGTATCGTTGGGTAAAACCGAGCAGCGTGCCTGAAATATTATATCACCCTCATCGTAGTGTTCATTTACATAATGAATGGTTATCCCCGATTCCGTTTCCCCTGCTGCAATAACTGCCTTATGAACCCTATCTCCATACATGCCCTTACCACCATACTTAGGGAGTAGAGCTGGATGTATATTCACAATACGATTGTTGAAGTGCCGAACCATTTCAACGGGAACCATTTTCAGGAATCCGGCCAAAACAATAAAATCAATTTTTTGCTCAATTAGCTTACTCAACACACTCCCATTCCTGAGCTCATCCATGGTAAAAAGAAAAGTTGGTATCCCTAAACGCTTAGCCCTTTCCAGAACAAACGCATTAGGGTTTTCGGTGGCTATTAGAGTAATTTTAAGCTTTGGATTGGACAAAAAGTGTTTGGCAATATTCTCGGCGTTGGATCCTGATCCCGATGCAAAAATGGCTATGTTGAACATAATCAGGCAGATAAGGTTTAAATTTAAACGACTGTCAAAAAAAAATTGTTAACAAGCGTCAAAAATATGAACAAAAAAATTACTTTTGCCACGTTTTTACCATCTGATTTGTTTTCAGGTGAAAATAAGTTTTTCTTTGTGATTTGAAAACTCAATTTACTAACTAAATTTTAAAACTATGTCAGACATTGCAACTAGAGTTAAGTCGATCATTGTTGACAAGCTTGGAGTAGATGAGAACGAAGTAACTCCTGAAGCTAGCTTTACCAACGATCTTGGTGCCGATTCACTTGACACCGTTGAGCTGATTATGGAATTCGAAAAGGAATTCAACCTTTCTATTCCCGATGAGGAAGCTGAAAAGATCAGCACCGTTGGTGATGCTATCAAGTACATTGAACAGCACAGCAAGTAATTAACTATTAACCGGCAAGGCAAATTTTGGTTTTTAAACTAAAACACTTTTTTATATGGAAATGAAACGTGTTGTTGTTACTGGTGTTGGAACCATTAACCCCTTAGGGAATAACATTCAGGAATACTGGACTAATCTTGAGAATGGAGTTAGTGGTTGTGAACTCATTACAAGTTTCGACACGTCGAAATTCAAAACCAAATTTGCCTGCATGGTAAAGAATTTTGACCCGAATAACTACTTCGATCGCAAGGAGGTTAAAAAGCTTGATCCTTATACACAGTTCGGGCTGGTGGCAGTAGAAGAAGCCATGAAGGATTCAGGCATTAACCCCGAGGCCATTGACCTCGATATGGCCGGAGTAATTTGGGCATCGGGTATAGGGGGTTTACAAACCCTTACCGAGGAAATGAGAGGCTATTTCGGTGGTGATGGAACACCCCGATTTAGCCCCTTTTTCATTCCTAGGATGATTGCCGACATAGCAGCCGGGCATATCTCCATGAAGTACGGTTTCCGTGGACCAAACTTCTCAACCGTATCGGCCTGCGCATCGGCTACCAACGGTATTATTTGTGCTCTCGATGTAATCCGAACCGGGAAAGCTAACGTTGTTGTAACCGGAGGTTCTGAGGCCTCAGTTAACGAAGTTGGCGTTGCTGGATTTAATGCGCTTCAGGCACTATCAACCCGTAATGATGAGTACAAGTCTGCTTCACGCCCATTTGATGCAACACGCGATGGTTTTGTTATGGGTGAAGGAGCTGGAGCTCTGATACTCGAAGAGTACGAACATGCTAAAGCCCGTGGGGCTAAAATTTACTGTGAGCTGGTAGGCGGCGGCATGTCGGCCGATGCATACCACCTGACAGCACCTCACCCCGAGGGGCTTGGAGCCCGTAAGGTTATGGAAAATGCCTTACGCGATGCTGGCATGAAACCTGAGGATATCGATTACATTAACGTTCATGGTACAGCCACTCCACTTGGCGATGTTGCTGAAACAAAAGCCATTATCCAAGTTTTTGGTGAGCATGCCTACAAGCTAAATATCAGCTCAACAAAATCGATGACCGGTCACCTGCTTGGCGCTGCCGGTGCCATTGAGGCTCTTGCTGCAGTTATGGCCGTTTATAAAGATGTGGTACCACCAACCATCAACCTAAAAGAGGTTGATCCTGAAATTGACAGCAAGCTTAACCTAACGCCAAATGTTGCGCAAAAGCGAGTTGTTCGTGCTGCTTTAAGTAACACCTTTGGTTTTGGTGGACACAACGCATCCATCATCGTAAAAAAGATGTAGTTTTTCATCGTGTTAAAATTCTTAAGTAAACCCATACGTCGGTTACGCTTAACGGCCGCCGATAAAGAATTTTATCAGAATCTTAAAAAAATTTTGGGGTTTGCCCCCGATAATCTTGATGTTTACAAGCTGGCGCTGGTTCACAGGTCAGCTTCGCTTATTATATCGCCTGGTCAAAAGGTTGATAATGAAAGGCTGGAATACCTTGGCGATGCCATCCTCGATGCCATTGTGGCCGACTACCTATTTGCTGAATTCCCCAATAGCGACGAGGGTTTCCTTACTAAAATGCGGGCAAAGATTGTTAGCCGCAACAATATGAACCAGCTTGCAATCAGTATTGGGCTACCTGACGTGGTCAAGGTAAATAATGGTGCCCTTAACCACCAAAAGTATATTTACGGTAATGCCCTGGAAGCCATAGTTGGCGCCATGTTTATCGATAAGGGATTTAAGTTTACCAGCGATGTGGTGGTAAACAACTTCCTACGGCACCATATCAACCTTGAAGAGCTGGAAAGCATTGAATACGATTACAAGAGCCGAATTCTGGAAATTGCGCAAAAGCTGCACATTAAGGTTGCCTTTGATACTCACGATTACGGCGATAATAAGCAAAAACCACAGTTTGAGGCAATACTCATCTGGAATGGGAAGGAGATTGGCCGTGGCTTAGGCCAATCGAAAAAGGAAGCAGAACAGAAAGCCTCAATGCAAGGAATTGAATTAGCTGAGGGTGAATTACAAAGCGAAAAACAAAAGGAAGAAACACCGAACGAAGATCCCAGCAACGAACTAATTTAAACCATTTGGCGCACACCGCTCAGCAAAAGGTTTTGCTTACTCCCTAAAAATTCTAACCTGGTTTCCTTTTCCTAGGGCAATAATCGACGATGGTTTTCCAGTAGATTCGGAGTCGAACGTTTCGGGAACAACAAAATTGACCGATGAAATTAATTCTTGTGAAATTTCGTTGAAGTTTTTTGGAAATGGGTTTCCACTGTAGTTGGCCGAGGTTGATACTATTGGGCGGCCAAACCTTGAAATAAGCTGCTGGCAGAATTTGCTCCGGGTAACACGGATGGCAATAGTCCCTTTTTCCCCGTAAACCGATGGGGCAAGGTTTTTGCCCTTATCAAATACAATGGTTAGCGGTTTATCGGATAATTCAATTAGATCCCAGGCCATTTCGGGGATATCGACAACATATGAAGGGATTCGGGCTGGCAAATCGACTAAAATAATAAAACCCCTACTATCGTTGCGCTTTTTTAATGCCATCAGTTTGGCAACCGCCTCCTCGTTGGTGGCATCGCAGCCAAGACCCCATATGGTATCGGTGGGGTAAAGGATAATGCCACCCAAGCGTAAAATTTTAATTGTTTCGTCTATTATTGTCTTGTCTTCCATCTTACAGTTTGACTAATCCATTTTTACAGATAAATTCGTTTCTTTTTTGCTTTTCAAGCATCATTCTGATATTTTCTTCCTGATTGCTCCAATTCTCTTTATGATACAGGTGATATTGCACGGAAACATTTCGCACCGATTTTAATTTATAGCCAGCTTTTGCAAAGCGCCAGGTAAGATCGATATCCTCACCTATGGCTGGTCGGGTATAATCCTCATCAAAGCCGTTTATTGCATATATGGCACTTTTGGGGAACGACATGTTACAGCCTTTAAGCTGATGCATGGTTCTAAGGCGAGGAATTAACCCCATTGCTCCATTTGGGTTAATAAAAAAACCCTCCTCAATGAAACGTGCACCGTTTTTCCTTATGGTAAAGTAGTTTGAAAGTAAATAGGCGTTCATTCGATCTGCCGATAATTTACCTTCATAGATGAGTTTTGATGAGTAAGCATCAAGTTTAACCCTTTTGCCAGCCAGTATAGCCTTTTCATCAGCCCACTTAATATGGAATTCCATAAATCGGGGGTGAAGCACGCAATCCTCATCAATAAAAACTAGGTAGTCAGTATTGGATGCTGCAATGGCTCTGTTTAAGGCAAGGTTCTTGCGCCAGCCAATATCCGGTTGAGTGAGGTGGTAAAGCGGAACTGGTGATTTAAGTTGTTCCACAAAAGCCTTAACATGTTCATGCTCGGCATCTTCGGAAATAATAATCTCAAAACGCATATCGCTTTGAGCAAATACTGAGTTCAATACAACTTTTAGGAACTCGGTATTTTTATAGGTTGAAATTATTAGTGAGGCTAATAATTCTTTTTTCACAGCTGTATGTATTTATCAATACCGTTTGATGTCCACTTCAACTTTTTCCGCTTTACTTCCTTTCTGATACGATAATTCTTATCCCAAGTGCTTTTTGTGCGGTACGGACGAGGATGATCCAGATGGACACAAATTGCGCTATATCGGATTTGCTTTCCTTTAATACCATAATTCATTAACCTCTCGCCTAACTCGCGGTCAAGCCCGCCATACTGCATATCCTCATTATAACCGTTTACTGAAATAATATCATCTTTCCAACCGCTTACATTGTGCCCATTCCAGGTTGGCCTAGTTGTTGTAATGGCGTTTAATATCTTTTGTATAAATGGGTTTTGGGTTAGCTTTAAAAATTTATAGGTAAACGGTTGTCCGTTTTTCATGAGCCACGATGAAATGAAAGGTGCCCCCTCTTGAATATCGGTATAAGAAATATTTGCGGAAACCGATTTTACTAATTTCAGATAACCCCCGCTAAGAAACTTTCCTCGCCTAGCATTGCTAATGTGAACTTCAACAAAATCGCGACGGGGTATGCAATCACCATCGGTAAAAATTAAATAATCGGAATTTGTTTTTAGAATTGCCTTGTTGAGTATCTGGCATTTCTGAAATCCGTTGTCGGGATGCCACACATGTATAATGTTTAGCAAACCTCTACTTTTAAACTCATCAACAACCTGTTTGGTTTCATCGCCCGAACCATCGTCGGCTATCAAAACCTCAAACCGCTTTTCGGTTTGGTGCTCAAACCCCCATAAGGTTTTCCTTAGCCATTCAGGTTGGTTATAGGTGGTTATTATAACCGAGGTCAATGGCTTGTTGCCTACCGGCATATTTAAAAGGTTTAAAAATGGGAAGGGTTGCCTTTTACGATTTATTTTGTAAAGTTTACGAAGCTTAGCGTATTTTAAAAAGCAATGTTTAGCCAAAAGGCTGCTAATGACTAAACCGTTAAAACCAGATAAGAACCCCCGACGGAAAAAATATGAGTGGATGAATCGCCATGAAGTATGAAAAAGAATTTTAAAATAACCAGCCTTAACTCCCATTTTATAGTACTCCTTCGCCGAAATGGTTGAGTATAGGTTTACTTCGTTGATATGCTCCTCGTACGACTGGTAACGCCAGTGAAGCAGATGACCCTTTAGGGTAGCAACCGTAGCCCCGTGAGCCATTTTCACCACTTCGTGTATATTAGCTCCATGCCATTTACCCTTTCGCCTATCGAATAATCTAATTCGTTTTTCAGGATAATAATCGGTGTGTAATATCCATTTACCACAGTAATTATTGAGGCGGAAAAACCTGTAGCCATCGAACTTCCAGTTATTTTTAACATCAAGCACCTCCTTTTCCAGTTCCACCGACAGGGCCTCGTCGGCATCGAGAGCAAGGATGTAATCGTAGATGGCTTGCGATATGGCGTAATTCTTCTGATCCCGAAAACCTTCAAACTCATGTTGAATAAAACGAACTCCCAACTCCTTGCAAATTTGCTCGGTTTTATCGGTCGAGAAACTATCAACCACCAAAATCTCATCGGCAACACGTTGAACCGAGCGAATACAACGCTCAATATTATTTTCCTCGTTGAGGGTTATAATAACCGCAGAAATCTTTACCATTACGTAGATTAATTATTCTATGATTCTTGGCAAAGGTATGATTTTTTGCTTGTTTACTACAATCAAAAAGACCCGACTTACGCCGGGTCTTTCATTAAAGGCATAAATTTTATAATATGCTAAAGGATGCGGTTAGCCCTGCCATTACTATTGATACCATGCTCATGAGCTTGATAAGGATGTTAAGGCTGGGGCCTGAGGTGTCCTTGAATGGATCGCCTACAGTGTCGCCAACAATTGCTGCTTTGTGGTTGTTGGAACCCTTGCCGCCAAAGTTCCCCTCCTCGATGTATTTCTTGGCATTATCCCAAGCTCCACCTGAGTTTGCCATAAAAATTGCAAGAACAAAGCCTGCGGCAAGACCACCGGCAAGTAATCCCAAAACACCTGCTACGCCAAGAACCAAGCCGGTAACAATGGGTAAAATTATTGCCAAAAGCGATGGCAGAATCATCTCGATTTGAGCACCGCGAGTTGAAATGGCCACGCAGCGAGCATAATCGGGTTCGGCTTCACCTTCCATGATGCCCTTAATTTCACGGAACTGACGACGAACTTCCTCAACCATTTTTTGTGCAGCACGACCAACAGCGTTCATGGTTAAGCCACTAAACAGGAAGGCCATCATGGCTCCAATAAAAACGCCAACAAGCACAACGGGGTTCATCAGGTTAACCTGGTAGTAGTTCATAAAGTCCACAATGGTTGCCTTTGCGGTATCAATGGTGTCGCCATTGGCAAGTGTAATTACATTCTCACCAATACGGATTAACCCAATTTTAATCTCCTCAATGTAGGAGGCTAAAAGCGCTAGGGCGGTTAAAGCTGCGGAGCCTATGGCAAATCCTTTACCAGTAGCTGCAGTTGTATTACCCAAAGCATCAAGTGCATCGGTACGTTTGCGAACCTCGGGGTCTAAGTGGCTCATTTCAGCGTTACCTCCAGCATTGTCGGCAATTGGACCGTAAGCATCGGTAGCCAGGGTAATACCCAGTGTAGAAAGCATTCCAACAGCGGCAATACCTATACCGTATAGGCCTAACTGAATGTTTTGGGCATCGAGCATGTGCTTAACATCGAAATTGATGGCCGAAAGGAATGCAATTAGTATTGCTATTGCAATGGTAATAACAGGTATGGCAGTTGACACCATTCCTAAACCCACCCCTGAGATGATAACCGTAGCTGGTCCGGTTTGAGCGCTTTCAGAAATCTTGCGGGTAGGCTTATATGAGTGCGAGGTGAAGTATTCCGTTGATAGTCCAATTATAATGCCAGCCAGCAACCCTGTAACAACCGAGAAGGATATTCCCATCCAGTTCTGCAGGCCTAATGCGTAAAGGATTACAAAGGTAAGGATTGCAATTAGTGCTGAGCTCACGTTAACGCCCACACCCAACGAGCGAAGCAGGTCACGCATGGTTGCGCCCTCTTTGGTACGAACCATATAAATGCCTAGAATGGAAAGCACTATGCCAACACTAGCAATTAACATGGGTGCAAGGATTGCTTTGTACTGCATGTCTACTCCGGTTGCAGCAAATGCTGTTGCCCCTAGGGCTGCAGTGGCAAGAATTGACCCTGCATAAGATTCGTATAAGTCGGCACCCATACCGGCTACATCGCCCACATTATCGCCCACGTTATCGGCAATGGTGGCTGGGTTGCGGGGGTCATCCTCCGGGATACCTGCCTCAACCTTACCTACAAGGTCGGCACCCACATCAGCGGCCTTAGTATAAATACCACCACCCACACGGGCAAACAGTGCTTGGGTTGAGGCACCCATTCCAAAGGTAAGCATTGTGGTGGTAATGATGATTAACTTATGAGAGCTATCGGGTTCATCGATAAAGTAGTTGAGGATCAGATACCATAAGGAAATATCGAGTACTGCCAGACCAACCACAACCAATCCCATTACTGCACCCGACCTGAATGCTACCCTAAGGCCATGGTTTAGGGAGTTCTTAGCAGCGTTAGCCGTTCGAGCCGATGCATAGGTGGCGGTTTTCATTCCAAAAAATCCGGCTAAACCGGAAAAGAAACCACCGGTTAGGAATGCAAACGGTGTCCATTTGTTTTGCACTCCCAGTCCAAATGCCAAGTATACAAAAAGCAGCATCAGCACAATAAATACAATAAACACCACCTTGTACTGCTGCTTTAGGTACGACATGGCACCCGTACGCACGTGCTGTGCAATCTTTTTCATCAGGTCAGTACCCTCATCTTCCCTCATCATCTGCCTAAAAAAGTGGTAAGCAAACGCCAGGGCAATCACCGATGCAATCGGTACAATCCAGAACAAATTGTCAATAATCATAGGTTTAATAATTTAGGTTGTTATTGATATATTTAGATAGATAATTTTCATATAAACATTTAGCTAATATACGAAGTGTAATTTAAGCTGAGTATATTCGAACAAAAAAAAGAGGTTGACTTAAAAGTTTTTTCATTAACAAATTTTATTAAAAGATGTTCGTTGAAAGATTCAATAACTTTGGTTTGGTAGAATTTAAATTCTGTTTTCAATTTCGTTTAGTTACCAAAAGTAAACCACCATTTGTCAAACTGATCTAGTCGAAGGGTTCAGTGTACCGAGTACCTTATGGGTGGTATTTAGTGTTTGGTGAAAATCTGCGTAAATCACCCCAATCTGTGCTATCTGTGTTCTATTGAATTTCTATCAACTATCAACCATCAACCATCAACTAAACTGGTATCACAGGGTTACACAGTGTAACACGGTGTTACACAGAATGGCACTCACGAACAACGATTCACGAACAACGAACAACGCATCCTGCCCTGTAGGGGCTAAACATTTGTAACTCCCAAACGACTCCCACCCGTATAGCGATGCATGCAGTGCATATGCCAAAGAGCAAGGGTGAATCGTTGCATCGCAATAGAAAGGCAATGCAAAGAGCGATTTACACGTTCTTTCTTGTCTTGATACAAGAAAGAACCAAAGAAAATCAAGGCTGAAAAGCCTGACCCGAAGGGTGCCCCGAGGGTGGAACTGCTGTGCGATACAATTCGCCACGCCTCCGGCGTGACTCATCTGGTATCGCTTACAAAGCCCACCGCAACGTTCCACCCCCGACCCATTGTCGGGTCAGGCTTTTATGCCACTACATAAGCCATTCCTATTGGTCGAGGAATTTTGTAAGTTAAAAGTTGTAAGCTCAAAGAGAAGCTTCGACTGGGCTCAGCATTACAGGGGGAGTTCGAATGCCAAAGGTTTTATCGTTCCAAGGCCCAATAAATTGGGACTCACCACTAGAAATATCCCTAAAAAGCATTGGTTCTAATTTATAAGTCAGCTAAAGAATATTCACAAAAAAAGCATTACATTCAAATTTGATGGTAGTATTAAAACAAAAAAAATTAACTTTGCACGGTCGGAAAAAAAGTCAAATTTCAATATGGACGATTATCACCCTGATAGTTAACCCGGAATAGAGGTAATGTACTATACCTCTATTCTATAAAATTTTGGAGGGATAGTACATGATTTCATTCTGGAAAAGGGACATTGGTTTACATCCAACTGCCGAATGGGAACCCTACTGCTGGGTAAACGTCGAAAATCCTACTAACGAGGAAAAACGCTATTTGCTCGATGAGCTCGGGGTACCCGATGCTTTCTACAACGATATTGAGGACGTTGACGAGCGCCCCCGTATTGAGTATGAGAACGGGTGGTTTTTTATCCTGATGCGATTACCTTATAAGAATACCGATCTGAAAATTCCCTACACCACAGTCCCTCTTGGTATTATTTTTAAGGATGAGGTATTTGTGTCAATCAGTTTCTACCGTTGCGAGGTGATCCCTGATTTCATTCAATTCTCGGTTCGTAAGGGAATTTTAATAAAGGATCATTTCGATCAGGTACTCAGGATAATGCTATCGTCAAGTGTATGGTTCCTGAAGTACCTAAAACAGATAAACAACGACATTAAGGAGGCCGAAAACCAGCTTGAACGTTCCATCCGTAACGAGGAACTACAGGATCTGCTTCGCATTGAGAAGAGCTTGGTGTTCTTTACCACATCGCTAAAGGGCAACGATATACTGCTGCACAGGATAAAAAACCTGCGTAGCTACCGCGATACCTATAATCCGGAACTGTTGGAGGACGTAGAGATTGAGTTACGCCAGGCACAGGAAACTACAAGCGTTTACTCCGACATTCTAAGCGGTATGATGGATGCTTACGCTTCGGTTATATCCAATAACTTAAACATTGTGATGAAGCGTTTAACCTCTATCTCCATTGTGCTTATGATTCCAACACTAATTGCTAGTTTTTATGGGATGAATGTTCCCAATAACATGGAAACTCATCCCTGGGCATTTGGTGCTATAGTTATTGCATCGATAACTATATCTGTTTTTGCTTTGCTGATATTCATGCGGAAAAAGTGGTACTAATCAGCGGTTGTTCGGGTAGCCTTATTTACAGCTGAAATAATTTGATCAACCTCAAACGGTTTCTGTATGTAACCGCTTACCCATCCCTCGTTAATAGCATGGTATATTTCGGGCGAAATATCGTAGCCTGTCAGGATGAAGCAGGGTATTCCCGGTTTTACCTTTGCTGCCTCACGGGCAAATTCAAGCCCGTTCATACCAGGCATTTTCATGTCGCAGAAAATAACATCGATGTTTGGGTTTTGGGTAAGTTTTGTTAACCCATCAGCACCGGAGTTGGAACTTATTACCTGGTAATACCTCCGGAAGTTTACCTCAAAAAGCAGTACGTTTGTTGGCTCATCGTCGATGTGGAGCACGCTGATATTTCCTGTTGCATCCATGGCTAGCTCGATTTAGGTAAAACTACTGTAACTTTTGTTCCTTTGCCCCTTTCGGAGTGTATGTTAATATTCCCTTTGTGTTCCTTTATGATGTTGTAGGTGATGGATAACCCCAGCCCTGTTCCCACTCCAGGCTCCTTGGTGGTAAAGAACGGATCGAAAATCTTTGTCAAATTTTCGTGGTCAATTCCGCATCCGGTATCCTCAAAAATCACCCTACAGGTTTTGTCCGTTGATTTTGTTGTTATGGTTATTTTCCCTGTGCCATCGATAGCTTGAATGGCATTGATGAGAATATTCATGAACGATTGGTGTATTTGGCCCTCGTTACAGTAAATACTTGTTGAATCCTCGTTGTAATGCTTTATGATCTCAATTCTATCGCGGTACTGATTGGAAAGTAGTATCAGACAGTTGTCAATCACCCTGTGTAAATCAACATTTGAGTGTTTTGTATAGTCGGCACGGCTATACTGGTTAAGGCTTCTTACAATCTGGGCTGAGCGTTTAACTCCTTCCTTGATAGCATCAACTAATGGCTGTAGCTCGCTTTTTTGTGCTTTAAACTTATCGTTGATATATCCCTCAATGGCAATAATGCCTCCCTGTATGAAATTCAGGGGGTTATTTATTTCGTGAGCAACCCCAGCCGCAAGCAAACCAAGCGATGCCATTTTCTCCGATTGGATTAGGGTTTGCTGAGCGTTCTTTAGTTCCTGTAAGGTTTCTATTAGCTTTTCGCGCTGATTGTAAAGTTCCTCGTTGGCTGAGGTTAGCTCCTCGTTTACTGCCTCGAGTTCCTCAGTGCGTTCTTTTACAAGTAGCTCCAAGTGGTTTCTATAGGTTTCAAGTTCCTGTTGGGTTTTCTTTATTTCTGTAATATCAATGGAAATCCCCCTTAACCCAACAACTATTCCATTATCAACTATAGGGGATGAGTACACAAGAGCAGGGAATCGTTCGCCATTCCTGCGTTGTGCTGGGTACTCAAGCCCAGGTGCAGTCTCCCCCTGCAGCCGTCGTTTAAAAAGCCTGATAGTTTCTTCCCTAAATTCAGGAACAATGGTTTCAAAGATATTCACCCCTTTTTTAAAGTCCTCATAGGTGTAACCCATATTTTCCAGCCCATACTTGTTCACAAAGGTTACCATTCCGTTTAGGTCAATTTCCCAAATGGACTGGGGTAGGAGTTCGGTAAGCTCACGGAATCGCCGCTCGCTCCGTTCTAGCTTTTCCTGGGCTTGTTTTATTTGGGTGATATCGGTAATGGTTCCTATATAACCATTGATTCCATCGGCATTTTTTTCGGGCAAAGCATTGCCCAGAACCCAAACCACTGTACCATCGGGTTTTAAGAATCGGTATTCAGTTGATGAGCTTTCCTCTAAATTAACCCTTTCGTACCAACCATCGAGTATCTTTTGCCTATCCTCCGGATGAACAGCCTTAATCCAATCATCGCCTTTTGCCTGTTCGGGTGTTAATCCGGATAGTTCGCACCACTTTGGATTAACATAGGTGGTTTTACCCTGAGCGTCGGTTCGGAAGATGCCTACGGGCGACATGTGGGAGAGGGTCTCGAAAAGCATCATGGTTTCATGGTATGCTTTTTCGGCTTTTCGGAGTTCGGTGATATCAACTATTGCTCCAATAGAACCAGTTACAGCACCATGAGCATTGTAAACAGGTGCGCCACTAACCATGCAATCGACCATTCGGCCATCTTTGGCCTTGAACTGCATTTCGTAAACATTCTTTATCCCCTGTTTCCGTTGATTATTTGCCTCAACTATTTCATGTCGCCTTTCCTCAGGAATTAAAAACTCATTTCCTACTTTCCCAATTACCTCTTCCGGCTTATATCCAAACATCTCTGTAAATCGGGTGTTCACAAATAGTATACGGTCGTTGTTATCGACCATCATAAGCGCCTCATTCAGGCTTTCAACCACAGTTCTATAGAGCTGTTCCCTCTCCTTGATTTCTTGTTCAGCCTTTTTCTTTTCGGTTACATCAATTAGAATCCCTCTAAGCCCTTTTGGGATATTGTTTTCGTAAACAACGCTTGAGAATATGTTGGCTGGGAAAATTGAACCATCCTTTCTGAGGGCAAGGTACTCCTCGTCAGATGTTTTACCTTCAATAAAGAGTTTTTTAATATTTTGGGCAACCCTCTGCCTATCTTCAGGGGCAATGAGGTCGATAATGGTGATGCCTTTCTCCAGATCCTCCTGGGTATAGCCGAAAAGTTTGAACCCAATGTTGTTGGCATAGGTAAATCGCGCATTTAGGTCAACTTCCCAAACAACCAGGGGTAAAAGGTCGGCTAGTTCACGGAACTTACGCTCCCGGTACTCCAGTGCTTGCTGGGCAATTTTCCTGTCGCTTACATCGCGGACTACAGCTAGCACTCTGTTTTTACCATTAATAAAAGTGAACTTAAGCGAAACCTCAGACCAGAAAATTGAGCCATCGGATCGTTTGCTTTGCCATTCAAAAACAGCACTACCAGCCTCTATTGCTTGTTTTATCCGTTCCTGGGCTCCATTAGTATCGTATGGTTCAATTCCTGAGGAGAAAAAATCGACATGCTTACCTATTACCTCTTCCTTACTATGTAATCCATACATTTTAAGCATCTGGTCGTTTACATCGATAATTACTCCTGTTTCGGCATCGTGAATAAAAATAGCTTCGCTGGTAGAGTTGAAGATTTCAAGGTAGTTTTGGAAACTTTCAACCGCATTGGCTTTCTGTTTTTCTGCCTCACAGAGCGCATCCTCGATACGTTGCTGGTATTTACGGCGCTCAAAGATGTTGAGAACGAGGTAAAAAATAAGCAGCATACCTATAGCCATAACAAAAGTTGCCACCCATACCACCTGCCTTGAACGTGACGATGCTTTCTCAATGGGTATTTCGCTAATTACCATCCAGGGTTTATCGCTCAGGTATAGGTTAATTGGATAGTAAAACCGAAATACTCTTTCTTTTAGGTAATTTGAATAGGTTTCAGCAGAAACTTCATTTCCCATAAAGGCCTTGGCGGTATAGGCACTATCGGCTCTACTTTCTTCTAGGTAAAAATTTTTCCGAATTTTAGTAGAATCGGGATAGCTAACAATTAACCCTTTAGGGGAAACCAAGTATAAAAATCCGGTGTCGAAAAGTTTTACTGAAGATATTGCATTCTGTAGAAAGTTAAGGTTTATGTCAACCCCCACAACACCTAGGAAGGTTGTATCGCTCATTATTGGAACGGAAATGGTACATCCAAAATACAGATTGCTATAGTTGGTGTACCTGAACAGATATGGTTCAGAGAGAACCGCACTGCGCTTTTGTTTTGCATCGGTATAAAAGAACGATTGGTAATCGTTGCATGGAACAATCTCAGAGTATAATGTATCGTTATCGCGAAAGTATGTTATCCCGAGACGTCCATTGCAAGGGAATTCATTGCTATGATTAAACCGGGAATCATTCTGGTCGTAAGCATTGGATTCCCATAGAACCCAAGCCCCTAAAATATTAGGGTTGCTGGTAAGAACGTCCTTTAAAAGATTCTTAATATCGTTGCGGGTTCCATTTTTTTGCTTCAGTATTATTGCACGTTGCTGAATTGAATTAGCAACCACATAGGCTGCAGTGAAATAGAGCTGGGTTTCGCCAGCAGTTTGACGAAGCACCTCCTTTGAGACCTCCTTGGACGATTCATAAATGTGTTTACGCTGGTTTACTGCCAGGTAGATAAACATGAAAATGAACACGCTGGCCGTAAGCAATGCTGCAAGTATTGCTGAATAGGGATGTGAGTATAGTTTACGAATACTCATTTTATTCGTAGGTGTAGTTTCCTATACGTAAAGATAGAATATTTTATATGGAAAAAAATTTGATTGAGCCGATAATTTTGACCAAAAGCGTTTTAGCTAATACCAGGGTATTAAAATGTTACCTTTTGGCTTTAACAAATGGGGTAAAATCCCCGTTAGTTTCAAAAAGAATTTTCTCAAAGAGTTTTGTTGTAGCCAGCGCATCGCCAGCAGCCCTATGGCGATTCTCAATTTCAATTCCTAAAGTGTTGCAAATGTTGCCCAGGCTGTATGAGCCATATCCCGGGAAAACCCGTCGGCTAAGCTTAACGGTACAGAGCACTTCGCGGTGATAATCATAGCCCAAACGTTTAAACTCAGCCTGAATAAACCGGTAATCGAATGGTGCATTGTGGGCTACAAATATGCATTCGTGTGTAAGCAATACCACCTCCCGAGCTATTTCGTAGAACTTTGGCGCATTGGCCACCATTTCATTTGTGATACCCGTTAGCTGTGTAATGTAGTATGGGATTATGGTTTCAGGGTTAACCAGTGTTTTAAACTCGTTGGTTATACAATTTCCGTCATGAATGTAAATGGCAATTTCAGTTATCCTATCGCGCTGCCAGCTACCGCCCGATGTTTCAATATCAACTATGGCATATTTCATTTACATAACAGTTAAGGGTATTGCTACCAGTGGCATATGAACTCTATTCACACCAATACTAACAAAATTTTTTTTCAAATCAGCATTACAACCTGAACCACTATTGCACCAATAATTGGTAACCACAGCAAAAGTTCGTTCCAAAAGTTCTGTTTAGCATCAGCAAAATATGATGACATGATGAATGCTGAGGGTATAGCAGTAAAGTAGAATATCTCATACGATACACCTGGAACTAAAAAGAATGATACAACCCCAATCAGAAAAAGGTAAAGGAAAATGGAGTAGTAGCGGCGAATGATAATTTTTTGAAAAGCCAATTTTTGATAGGTACCTATAAGCGATACCCCGAAGGGAATTGCCAGAAAACTTCCAAAAATCCAAAATAGTTTATCATCAACAGCAGGTTCCGATTCGGTGAAAAGGCTTGTAACAAAAGCATAGTATGGTTTAAGAATATCATCGTTAATAATGAAAAGTACAAGCATGTAAATAAGCCAGGGAACGATAAAGGCGAATAGCAAAACAAACCATTCCCTAACATTGAAGGGACGCAGTACTAGCAAAGTAAGTAGTGCCCAAACTGCAATAGATACTGCAGGAGCATAAAACAAGGTAGCTAAACCTATTGCTAATCCTGCCCTAAAAAGGTTGTCGAGGGGGGCGTTTTTCTGGTAAATGACAAATAAATGGTCGATGCTGAGCAGCACCAGGAATACTGATACCAGCGCTGGGTTTAACCGTTGAATAGGTAAAAAGGCTGCAGCGCATAGTGCATAAAACAGAATTGGCAGGTACGACCGATTCTTTAATATGATAAACTTATTGTTTAACACCAGCAGGTAAATTCCTGAAATAAAGAAAAGGATTACAGCTGTTAGCTTGTACCCAATAGGGTAATGGCTAAGTAAATTGGCTAAAGCTTGGTAGAACGGCATTGGAAAACTATCGAAAAGGAATGAGTAGGTTGGCGATTTACCCATAAGGGTGGCAAGCCAAATTGCAAACAGGAGAAGCAAAATGAACGCTATTGCTCCAAATCTACTTTTTTGGGCACTTTTGAGAAGCATACTATTGGTTTTGCAGTTTTTTTAAATCGTTGCCAATGTCGTTTCGGTAGTACAGCTTATCGAATTTGATGGCTTTAGCAAGGGTGTACGATTTTTCAAGAGCTTGGTCGATGCTGTTGCCCAGCGCCGAACAGGCAAAAACTCGTCCGCCAGCAGTAACCAGTTTACCGTTGCTTATGGAGGTTCCGGCGTGGAATAGAATAGCATTAGAGGGAATAGAAGCAGGTGTGGCTATTTCCTTCCCTTTCTCGTATGAATTTGGGTAGCCCCCCGATACAACAATAACCGTTGTTGCGGTTTGGGAATCAACCTCAATGGATGCTTCCGATAACCGATTCTGTGAGCATGCCAGCAGGGCTGCAAGCAGGTCGGATTTAATGCGAGGCATTACCACCTCAGTTTCCGGATCGCCCATCCTAACATTGTACTCAATTACGTAAGGATCGCCATTTACGTTCATTAGCCCAATAAAAATAAAGCCTTTGTAAGGGATAGCATCGTTCCTGAGTCCATTTATGGTAGGTTTTACAATACGCTCCTCAACCCTTTTCATAAAATCCTGATTGGCGAACGGTACAGGCGACACAGCCCCCATACCTCCGGTATTTGGCCCGGTATCGCCTTCGCCTATGCGCTTGTAGTCCTTTGCCTCAGGGAGGATTATGTACGAGTGGCCATCGGTTAGCACAAAGACCGATAGCTCTATTCCGCTCAGGAACTCCTCAATCACAACCTTTTGGCTTGCAGCCCCAAATTTACCCGCAAAAAACTCCTGGAGGTTTGCGCATGCCTCGTCGTACGATGGCACAATAACCACTCCCTTTCCGGCTGCAAGGCCATCGGCCTTGAGAACGTATGGGGGATTTAGGGTTTTGAGAAAATCTTTGGCCTGGTTGAACTGCTCCGCTGTAAAGGTTTTATACTGAGCGGTTGGGATTCCATGTCGGAACATGAACTCCTTTGCAAAATCCTTGCTACCCTCAAGCATAGCACCTAATTTTTGAGGGCCAATTACCGGTATATGCTTAACGTTACTATCAGATAG
Source organism: Tenuifilum sp. 4138str (assembly GCF_041102575.1). Taxonomy (NCBI): domain Bacteria; kingdom Pseudomonadati; phylum Bacteroidota; class Bacteroidia; order Bacteroidales; family Tenuifilaceae; genus Tenuifilum; species Tenuifilum osseticum. The sequence goes on from NZ_JBGCUE010000015.1 coordinate 91,722, forward strand.
GAAGGAATCGTGAATGCCCTGTACAAGAGGTTCTTCCGGGCCTACAATCACCATGTCAATTGCATTCTGAACACAAAAGCTCTTAACCTCATCAAAATTTAAAGGGTTAATAGCTACGTTCTGTCCGTGGTAGCCAGTACCGGGGTTGCCCGGGGCTATAAAGAGTTGTTCCAAAAGGGGACTTTGCGAAATTTTCCATGCCAAGGCGTGCTCACGGCCGCCAGAGCCAAGTAAAAGTACATTTAGTTTCTTATCCATCGTTCAAGGCAGGTGTTTGACTACAAAGGTAGTTATCGTTTTAAAATGGAAGGTGATTGGCGCAAAACAATTTTTTACTCAATGTTGTAACTTAAATGAAACTTAATCGTCATACATTTGAAAGTTGATAACCAAGTAACGGTTCATGACCGCCGAAGAGTTTAACAGATGCGTTGACTTATACTCCGATAGCATTTACCGCTTTGCGCTAAAGATGCTAAAGAATACCGATTTGGCAATGGATAACGTTCAGGATTGCTTTGAGCGGCTATGGGTAAAACACCGTGAGGTGGACTTTGCAAAAGCAAAATCGTACCTGTTTACCTCCGCATACCATGCTGCCATTGATAGCATAAGGAAGGAAAAGCGGAAGCTAGAGTATGCAGGTGAAGCATTTTTTGAAACATCAACCTCTAACGGTTATTCCGATGCCAAGGAGATAGTTGATAAGGCTATTGAGAAACTCCCTGAAATCCAAAAATCGGTACTCCTGCTTCGTGATTACGAGGGGTACTCGTACGAGGAGATTGGCGAAATAACAGGGCTTAACGAGTCGCAGGTTAAGGTTTACATCTATAGGGCAAGGTTGTTCCTGAAGGAGCAACTGGTAAGTATTGATAATTTGATTTAGGGCTATGACAATAAACCGAAATAACTACGAACTTTTTATCATCGATTACATCGATGGTAAGCTTAGCCCTGAGCTTACCGATGAGCTTATGGTTTTCCTGAATCAAAACCCCGATATTGCAATAGAGGTTGAAGGGCTAGCCGAAATTAAGCTTACTCCAACTCCGGTTAAAGCACCAATGGCTAAGGAAACACTAAAGCGATCGACCAGTTTAACCGAAAGCGGTATTACCGAGGCCGATTACCTTTGCATTGCCGAGCTGGAGAATGATTTAACGGCCCAAGAATCCTTGCAGCTAAACGAGCTTAAAAAAAATCACCCCGATATTGCAAGACTCTCAACCCTATACAGTAAAACCAAATTAATAGCAAACCCAGCAGAAATCTTCCCCAGGAAAGCCAGCCTAAAGCATGCCCGTATAACCCCAACATTATCGCGCATTGCCTATGCAACTGCAAGCATTGCAGCTGTTCTGCTTATTGGTATCTACATAAACTCGTTACTTATCAGCAGGATGGACAGCAATACACTGGTGGCAGTACAAAGCCCAACCACCACCCCTGAACAGGAGAATAATAAACCTGCTGAAACCATTGAGCTAACCAAACCAATTGACAATACGGTTCAGGAAACAAGGCGTAAACCCAACTTACAACATTCCAAACCCGCTACTACAGTTAGGGTTGCCCAGGTTGCTCAGGTTACTGAAAACACTAATAGGGTAAGTGACGAGGAAATTGAACCAATAGCCACCATTGAGCCTCAGGTTACCCAAACAGCTCAGCAGGAGGCACAACCCAATATCAACATAAATAAAAGCAACAGCTTAACTGCTCATGGTTCTATTTCGGCCAAACAGGTTCAACCGCAGACAAAGGAACTCACCATTGGCGACATCGCCCTTAAAGGCGTACAAAAGCTTGCCCAATCGGTTGGAATAAATGTTGATGTAAAGCAAACCGAAGGCAATCAGGCCAAAAAAATTGTTGTAGAATCGAGGCTGCTGGCCGTTTCGGCAACTATTTTACCAAAAGAGGAATAACTACCCCTGTAACATTTTTCGCATTCGGGCGTCGTATGGTAAAACAACCGAATGTTAAACTAAATCTGATAAAACAATGAAAAAGTTTTTACTTGTGGGATTGATGTTTTCCGTTATTACCCAACTTAGCGCACAGAACAAGGAGGACATACTTCGTAATCTCGAAAATCCCGACACACTTAAACAGCAAAGCGCACAAACCTCAAGCGATAAGCAACCCATGGTAATTGTTCGCAAAATTGTAAAGGTTGTTGATGGCGATTCAATTATTGAGGAACGTATCGACACCGTTACCTCGGTCAATGCTGTAACTGTTGATTCGGACAACATGGCCTGGGTTAACACCATGGGCGATACTATTAAAGCCGCCAAGGGCGATACAGTGGTAGTAAGACTCGGTAAGAAAAAGATGGTGATTGTTGATTCCAAGGACAAAACAGTGATTGAAATCCCTGAAAAGGGTAAAAAGTCCGACGAAATTATTGAGTACAGGGAGGTGAAAAAGTTCAAGGGACATTGGTCGGGTTTTGAGCTGGGTATAAACGGATTCATGGATAAGAACCATTCCATGACGCAAACCGGCGATATAGCCTGGATGGATTTAAAGCAGGCACGCTCATGGAACACCAATATCAACTTTACACAGTATAGCATTGGATTTGGAACCGATAAGGCAGGTCTTGTTACCGGTTTGGGTCTTGAGTTTAACGATTACCATTTCTCCAATCCCATAACCCTTAAGGTTGAAAATGGCGTAACCGTTGTGGATAGCTCCTACATTCAGGCCGGCTATAAGGTGGAAAAGACAAAGGTTACCATGTCGCACCTAACTCTTCCGCTGCTCCTTGAGTTTCAGATACCCATGGGCGAAAAGCGTAAGGACAGAATTTACATCTCCGCCGGTGTAATAGGTGGTGTAAGGCTTGGCTCTCACACCAAGGTGGTGTACGACGATGGCTCACTCCATAAGGATAAAAACCGCGGCGATTTTAACATTGCTACCCTACGGTATGGGTTAACCGCCCGCATGGGTTACAAGGGCATCAGGCTTTTTGCCAACTACTACCCAGTTCAACTATTTGAAAAGGATAAAGGCCCTGAGCTATATCCCTTCTCGGTAGGTCTTGTTCTGGTTCCTTTTGATTAGTTTACAGTTAATGGTTAGGTTACAAAAGGCGGGTAAAACCCGCCTTTTGTAGTTGATGGTGTAAACAGACCTCACCCCTACCCCTCTCCTGACAGGAGAGGGGAGAAGCAATTTGGAAGCCTTATGGTGGAAAAAAAGTTTTGCTTTTCATGGGAGATCTAGAGGGGGGCTTTACACGTTGCACATTTATAATCGTCAAATCAAATTGTGCAAAAAATATAAATCAAATTGTGCAAAAATAATTTTAATTGCATTTAAATAG